>JBBRVR010000012.1:0-50681 GCA_038246695.1 Sphingomonadales bacterium | reverse complement strand
GTCATTTGTAACGGATGAGGCCCCTATGTGAGAAAATAAAGCGTACCAGCTTAATGAGAGAGGCGGCACGCCGGACTTGCGAAGGGCTGGGGGGTCTGACCTCTGTCGCCCGCATAGTGTCCGATGAGCGATCCGTTTCGGACAAGCAGGGGCAAGACCCCTTTGCTCTTGAGAGAGGCGCGCCTAATTTCGACGATATATCGTTTAGGCATCCTACAGTAGATTGGGCATAACGGCATTCCCGTGGCATTGCTGACAGCCTATGCCTCATTCTGCATTTTGTTGAATGTCGGGGAGGGTGCGGCTAAGCTGTGCCCCACGACCAACTTTGCGGGAGTCGGAGCGCCCATGACAGTCCAAGTCAACATCACGCCCAATGGCAGAATGAGCCTCCCAGCTGATATTCGAAAGCGGCTTGGGCTCGTTGGCGGCGGCGCGGTTTATCTGGATGAGACGCCGGATGGTCTGGTGCTGCGAACAGCCGCGCAGGCAGTGGCTCGCGCTCAGGCCTTGGCGAAGCAGTACACTGAAGGAAACCCTGATGCATCGGTCGAGGCTTTCCTGGCCAAGCGCCGCGAGGACAGCGGAGAGTGAGCGAGATCGTACTGGACGCCTCCGCCCTTATCGCCATGCTGAAGGGGGAGAAGGGTGCCGACAAAGTCGCCGGAGCAATAGCAGACGCCCGTATATGCACGATCAACTATGCCGAGGTGGTCACCCATTTTATCCATCTTGGCATGCCTGAGCGCGAAGTCGACGCCATGCTCGATCCACTGCCGATGACGATTGTGCCGACCGATAAGGCCTTGGCGCAATTGGCTGGGCGTTTGCGGGCTGTCACTGCCGGTCACGGGCTATCGCTCGGCGACCGCTTCTGTCTTGCGTTGGCGCAGCGTGACGATCTGCCGGCATGGACCAGTGACCAGAGCTGGAAGGCGGTCGCCGATGCCGTCAGAACCAAAGTCGTTGCTATTCGATGATAAGCAGGCGCGGGGGCAGGGCGGTAGGGCTCAGCCGATCACGTCGGTGCCGGGCCTCGCTCTCCGTCAGCAGCACGTCGAGCCGCTCCTGAAACGGCCCAAGCCGCGGCAGCGGTTGAACCGTGCGGCGATAGTCGAATGCGCCTTCCGGTGCCCAGATCGCTTTGCGAACCACCTTACGCGATAGCCGCAGATCGCGCGCGATCGCCATGATCGCCTTCCCGCTTGCGTGCTCCCGCCGAATCCGAACAACCGTCTCCACAACCAAAATCCCGATCTCACCACCTGAAAAACCAGGCAGTCCGCTACACCATCAGAATGAGGGGTCCCTTTTAGGCGTCGATTACCCCTCTAATGGGGTCCCTTTTGCACGCCGGTCCACACCAAAAGGTACCAAAGCTCCCGCCAGAGGGTTCAAGAATTAAGTAAAAAAGCACTGAGTACATCCTAGAGCGACCGACTAGGGCTTGCCAAGCGACATTTGTCCGGACAAATTGTATGGCTGAATCACCACAGGAGCAACCATGCTGCATTCGTCCTCCATTTTCCGGCGTTCCTTTGTTCTCGCCTGCGCTGCGGCGGCGACGGGAATGGCTGCTCCGGCCCTGTCCGACAGCAAACCTGCGCCCACCGCTGCCACCAGCGCAAGCTCTGACAGCCGCGCTGCTGCACCGGAAGAATTCCGCATGTGGATCGATGCGCGCGCGGGCACGGGCGAGCCGGTGCATTGGGTGTCGGAAGGGGGGATTTACGAATACCCCACCGGCAAGAAGCTGTTCGGCATGATCGGGTTTGATTCAAGCCGGGTGTTCTGGCCTGCAAAGCCGGGCGATCCGGTGGTGCACCTGACCCGCAAGACTTATGCCTATACCGACGCAGAAACCGGCGAGATCCTCACCGAATATAATGGTCAGAAGGTCGAGCCCATTGCCTACCCCTACCAGATGATCTCCTATCGCTATGAAAACGGGCGCATCTATGGCGACGTTGAACAGGGCGTTGCGCCGGCGGTGCAGAAGATCGAGTCCAAGACCGGAATGGCCTGGCGCTGGATGGGCAAGGATACGCTGGCGATCACTGCACCGGTGTTCCTTGATTTCCCGCTCCCCAATGGCGGGCGTTACGAGGCGTGGGAGAACTACGACTTCTTCATCCACCGCCCAGGCACCAATGATGAGCCGCATCAGATGGCGTGGCAGCGTTATGGCGCGCTTCCGCCGTTTGCGGGCAAGGGGCAGGCCATCTACCATCTGCTGTCGTGGCGGGTCGAAAGCAATGCCGAACTGCCGCCGCGCTTGCGAGAATGGGCCGAGCGCGAAAAGCCGATGTGGCTCAATCCCCCGCGCGATCTGGATGAAATCCGCGCACTTCAGCAAGGCAAGCCGATGACGGGCTGGGCGCGCTGATTGTGCACCGCGCCGCGCTTCGGGTATGATCGAAATCAAAGACGCATCAGGGAAACCTTGACAAACCTGCATGCAATGTGAAATTTGTCCGGACAACTTTCCGGCCTAGCATAGAGGTGCCGCCCATGGCCAACGATCTGCCCCCGCCTTATACTGCGATGAGCCGCCATCCGATGATGCCGCGCACCACCCACGACGAAGCGGCGCGGTTCAATTTCCTCACCCATTTCAACCGCTATCTCTCGGGCACTGTCGGCGCGGGCAACCGTCTGGCTTACGAAAAGCGGGTGCTGCCCGAGTTTCGCGCCGAACATGGCCGCGATCCGGAACACCGCTATGAAATCCGCGATGCGATGAACCAGGACCCCTGGCACCGGATGTGGTCGGCGCTGAAGCGGAATTCAATGGAGATGCGCCAGCATAACGGGCGGCAGGTGGTGCTGCGCCAGCTTGACGGGCTTGATGCGATGGCGCGTCAGTTCAATGAATATTCCGGGATGCTGGAGCTGGATGCAGCCATCAAGCAGCCCGATTATCAGACTCTGGTCGATATCCACTGCCAGCCGGGCGGTTATCACGGCGGCGAGCGTGAGGGCGATGTGACCGTCGGCGCGAACTACGATGTCGGTCTGTTCGCTACCACCGGCGGCGCGCTGGGCGGAATGAATGACGGCGGCGGACAGGCAGTGGTCGGCTGGGTCAAGGCAGAGCGGCCCGATTGGAAGCCCCGGCGCATCCTCGATATCGGCTGCACCGTGGGCCACAACGCCGTGCCGATCGCGCAGGCTTTTCCCGATGCCGAGGTGATCGCGATCGACACGGCAGAGGCAAGTCTGCGCTATGGCGCAGCCCGCGCGGCAGCGATGGGGGTAAAGAATATCCGCTTCGTTCAGGCGTCGGGCGAAGACCTGTCACGCTGGGCCGATTGCCATTTCGACTGGGTGCAGACCACCATGTTCCTGCACGAATTATCCGCCACGGCAATGCCACGAATCATGCAGGAGGCCAACCGCGTGCTCGCGCCTGGCGGTCTCATCCTGCATATCGAGCAGCCGCAATATTCCGATCAGATGCCGCTGTTCGAACAGTTTATGCGCGATTGGGATGCGTTCAACAACAACGAGCCGTTCTGGACGGCGATGCATGGGCAGGATCTGAAGGACGTGATGGCGCGGGCGGGTTTCCCGCTGGACAGCCAGTTCGTTGCCGGGGTCCGCGCGGTGGTCGATCCGGCGATCTTCCCGCCCTCTCCCGATGATGGCGAGGAGGATTTCGGCCGCGCTGCAATCTGGAATGCCTATGGCGCATGGAAGCCGCTGGCCAAGGCTGAAGCGGCATGAGTGAGGAGCTTGACTGGGTTGCTGCCTCAGGCCGCCGCGCCAAGGGCAAGCGCCCGGAATTTTTCGATGAGCCTGCGCTCGACCGGCTCTATTCGACCGTCTTTGCACTTGCCGCCGAAGTGTCCGCGCTGCGCGAGCGGCAGGACACACTCGAACGCCTGCTGGAAGACCACGGCGTGATGAAGCGCGAGGAAATCGACCGTTACGAGCCTGACCGTGCCGCTGGCGACGAGCGGGGTCTGGCCACGCGCGCCTATATCGCGCGGATCATGCGCGGCTTCCAGCAGGAGGTCGAGGCGATGGAGGCCAACGATCCGCCGATGATGGATATCGTCGACAAGCTGTCGCGCGAATAGGGATCACGGCGCAAACGACGGAGCGCCGGTAACAGGGGATAGGGGGCGCCAATGGAATTTCTCGCAGCCAACGAACTCGCCATTCTGCGCTGGGTCCACATCCTCGCGATGGTGTACTGGCTAGGCGGCGAATGGGGCGTGTTCCAGACCAGTTACCACGTTACCAATCCGGCACTTTCGCTGGAGGAGCGGCGGCGGCACATGGAAACCGCGTATCGCATCGATATCCTCGCACGCACGGGCATCGTACTGCTGCTGCCGCTGGGCCTGCACATGGGCAAGATCTACGGCTTTGTCCCACTGCTGGATGGGGTGGGCGTGTGGTGGATGTGGCTGTTTTTCGCCGTCTGGCTGGCGATGACCTGGACCGCGTTCGTCCAGCGCGAAACAGACCTGGGGATTGCGGTGACCCGCGCGGAGGAGCTGCTGCGCTATCCCCTTATCGCAGCGCTGCTGGTGGCGGCAGGCATGGCGTTCGTGGGCAGCGGCCCGATCACCTCGGGGCCGAGCAACCTGTGGTATCCGTCCAAGATGGGGCTCTATGCCTTTGCGCTTATAATCGGGCTGTTCCTGCGGCTGGTGATGCGGCGCTGGACCGCGCGTTTTCGCATCCTCGCGGCGGGGCCCAATGCCGAGCAGGAAGCCGCGCTCGCCCGCGAAATCGGGCTCGCGCGCCGTGCCGCCTATATCTACTGGATCACCATCGCGTCAGTTTGTTTTCTGGGCGCTGTGAAGCCGTTCTGATGGAGACTTTACCATGCCCGCCTACATGATCGTTACCGCTGCCATCCACGACCGCGACGCCTTCATTGCAGGCTACGGCGCGGCGGCGGCGGCGCTGATCCCCAAATTCGGCGGCGAATATCTGCTGCGCGGCCCCGGCGCCGAATGTCTGGAGGGCAGCTTCGGAGAAGGCGCGAGCATGGTCATCTCCAAATGGCCCGATCGCGCGGCGGTGCGGGCGTTCTGGAACAGCCCCGAATATAGCGAAGCGAAGAAACTGCGTGAAGGGCTGGCCGATGTGCAGGTTCTGCTGATCGACGGGCCAGAGCTTGTCACTCCAGAATCTGGTTGAGCTCGATCAGGATTCCGTCGGGATCGAAGAAATTGCAGCCCATCACCCGGATGTCCGGTCCGCCATTGCGGCCGGGATAGGTCTGCAGCCGCGCCTCGGCAGTGAAGGTCACACCCGACACTTGCTTGGCCTTGGCACAGCGTCCTTCGACGTCATCAGTGTTGAGCACCAGCACCACATCGCCCGGCCCCATCCGCTTGGGATAGTCCGCAGCGGGAATGGCCGGATCGACCCACTCCATCAGGCCGATCCAGCCGACCCACGGATCATTGGCGTTCAGCAGCACCAGCCGCGCGGTTGCGCCTGGCTCGCCTGCGGGCAGCGCCACCCCGGAGGTCTGCACGGTGGTATCGTAATTGACCGCCAGCCCGATCACGTCGCGGTAGAGCGCCAGCGATTTTTCCATGTCGCGCACGATGATGGTGGCGCGGCGCACGTCGGTTGGCAGGCGCTCGGTCGGCGCGGCAACGCCGGGCGAAGCAGGGGCCGCAGAGAAATGCGGCACTTCGTCACCGATATTCACGCTGCATCCGGCGAGCAGGGCAGCAGCACCTGCGGCGGCAAAGTTCCTCATGCGTTTTCTCCTACTGCGCCGCCAGCGATGAGGCTGGCGATCTTCTTTTCCTCGTAACCGAGTTCCGCCAACACCGCCCGCGCATCGCGGCCCGGCATTGGCAGACGCTGCGCCGATCCAATCCGCTGGCCACCCATCTCCAGCGGAATGGTCGGCAAGCGCACCTGCGTGCCATTGTCGAGCGTCACATCCTCAAGCCCACCGTGCTGCAGGTGCGGATCGTCGAACATGTCTTCGGGCTTGCCGATCGGCGCGAAAGGCAGTCCCGATCCATCGAGCTTGGCGATCACCTCGGCGCGGGTCATCGCGGAGATCAGCGTGCGGATTTCAGGGATGATCCGGTCGCGCGCAGCAACCCGCGCGTTGTTTTCGCGCAATCCTTCGTCCGCCCACAACGCGTCCAGCGCGAACAGGCGGCAGAACTTCTCCCACAGCGCATCGGTGACGACGCCGATGAACACCGGCTCGTCGCGGGTTTCGAACACGTCGTAAATCGCCCAGGCCGATACCCGCGCAGGCATGGGCGCAGCGGGCGATCCGGTGACGGCGTATTGTGCCATATGCTGTCCGACGAGATAGGTGGTGGTTTCGAACAGGCTGGCGGTGACTTTCTGTCCGCGGCCCGTGCGATGGCGTTCCTCAAGCGCGGCGAGCACGCCGATCACGCCGAACATGCCGCCGGTCACGTCGATCACGCTCGCGCCTGCGCGCAAGGGGCGGCCCGGCGGCCCGGTCATATAAGCGAGGCCGCCCATCATCTGCGCGACTTCGTCCAGCGCGGTGCGCTGTTCATAGGGGCCGGGCAGGAAGCCCTTCTCGCTGCAATAGACGAGGCGCGGATTGGCGGCGGCGCAGGTTTCGTAATCGAGGCCAAGACGATCAAGCGCGCCGGGGCGGAAATTCTCCACCAGCACATCGGCACGCGCCACCAGATCGCGCGCCACGGCGATGCCTTCGGCGCTTTTCAGATCAAGGCAGATCGATTGCTTGCCGCGATTATACATCGGGAAATAGCCTGCGCCGGAGCCTTTCAGCCGCCGGGTGTTGTCACCCCCGATCGGCTCGATCCGGATCACTTCCGCGCCCAACCCGGCAAGGATATGGCCCACCACCGGCCCCATCACCATATGGGTGAATTCGACGACACAGATGCCTTTCAGTGGTTCGGGCGCGCTCATGCCGCAGTCCTTTGGCTATAATCTAGCATCGGCCCGGCATCAGGAGTGAATCCGTAAAGCGGCTCTCCCGGCAGCGCTTTGGCGAAGATCTTGCGCACCTCCAGCAGCTTTTCCAGGTCGATGCTGGTCTTCAGCCCCATGCTGTTGAGCATCAGCACAAGATCTTCTGTCACCAGATTGCCGCTGGCGCCCGGCGCGAAGGGACAGCCGCCGAGCCCGCCCAAAGAGGCATCGAAGGTGGTGATCCCTTCCTCCAGCCCCGCCACCACATTGGCAAGGCCCAGCCCGCGGGTGTTGTGGAGGTGGAGGGTGGTCATCTTGTCCGCGCCCACCGCTGCACGCACCTTGCGCACCAACCGCCGCACCTGCGCCGGGTCGGCATAGCCAGTGGTGTCGGACAGCGAGAATTCCTGCGCGCCCGCTGCTGCTGCTGCCTCTGCAAGCCGCACGACCTGATCCTCGCTCACCGCGCCTTCCATCGTGCAGCCGAACGCGGTCGAAAGGCCGACGGCGAAGTGGATGCCCGCGCCTTTCGCGATGGCCGCAGCCTTGGCGATTTCCTCCAGCATCGCAGGGTGATCCTTGCGCACGTTCTTGAGGCTGTGGGTCTCGCTCATCGAAAAGGGAATGCTCATCGCGTGCACTCCTGCTGCGGCTGCGCGTTCTGCACCTTTGGCGTTGGGCACCAGCGCGACGACGTTCAGCCCTTCGATCCTCAGCGCGAAGGCGACCAGTTCGGCGGTATCGGCCATTTGCGGCAGCAGGCCCGGCGGAACGAAGCTGCCGACTTCAATCTCGCGCACGCCCGCCGCAGCCTCGGCCGCGATCCAGCGCTTCTTTGCGTCCAGCGGCATCACCCGGCTGATCGATTGCAACCCGTCGCGCGGGCCGACTTCGGAAACGAGGATGTCGGTCATGTGGTCTGCTCCAGGTAGGCCCAGGGCCGCGCTTGCCGGTCTGCGCCGAGCCAGCGCGCGATTGTGTCTTTCAGCTTCAGTGTCAGGTCGATGGCGTCCAGCCCCTCGGCCAGCATCTGTTTTGCTTCGGGGTCGATGTCGAATTGCCAGCTTTCGCCGCCAGCGCTGACCGTTTGCGAGGGCAGATCAATCCGCACCACCTGCCACGCGAGGCCGTGCACCACCTGTTCGGGCAGTTCGACCGGCAACAGGCCGTTGCGGATACAATTGCCCTTGAAAATGGGCGCAAAGGACGGCGCGATGATCGCCTCGATCCCGAATTCCACCAGTGCCCAGACGGCGTGCTCGCGGCTTGACCCGCAACCGAAATTCCTGCCTGCCAGCAGCAGCCGTGTGCCGATGGCGTCGCGGTGATTCAGCACGAAAGCGGGATCGCGCACCCGCGCCTCGGCGTCGGTATAACGCCACGGAGCGAACAGCCCCTCGGCCAGCCCGGTGCGCCCGGTCGTTCTCATCTCGCGGCTCGGGATGATCGTGTCGGTGTCGACATTGTCGCGCAGCAGCGGCACGCCCGTGCTGGTGATGGTGGAGACCGGCGTCATGCGGGCACGCCTTCGCGGGCCAGCACGCGCGGATCGGCGATGACGCCGGCTATCGCGCTGGCGGCCACGGTTTCGGGCGAGGCGATATGGGTGCGGATGCCGGGGCCTTGCCGCCCTTCGAAATTGCGGTTGGTGCTGGAAATCACCCGCGAACCTGCGGGAAAGCCTTCGCCGCCTGCATAAAAGCACAGCGAGCAGCCGCTCATGCGCCATTCAAAGCCTGCCGCCTCGAATATTGCGTCCAGACCCTCGGCCTCGGCCTGCCGTTTAACCGCGAGCGAACCGGGGACGACCAGCGCCTTGCGAATGCCGGGGGCGATCCGGCGGCCCTTGAGCAGTGCGGCAGCGCGGCGCAGGTCGGAAATGCGGCTGTTGGTGCATGACCCGATGAAGGCCGCATCCACCGCAGTTCCGGCAAGCGGCGCGCCTGCCTTCAGCCCGATGTAATCATGCGCGCGCTCCGGCCCCTGCGGCACGGTTCCGGTTACGGGAATGGCCTGTTCCGGACTGGTGCCCCAGCTGACCATCGGTGCGATGGTGCGGGCGTCGATGGCGATCTCCCGGTCGAACACGGCATCTTCGTCAGTGGAAAGCGTCGTCCAATAGGGATCGTCGAAAGTCTCCGGCGCATGCGGACGGCCCGCCAGATAGGCGAAGGTCTTGGCGTCGGGCGCGATGATGCCGGTCATCGCGCTGAATTAGGTTGCCATGTTGCACAGTGTCAATCGCCCTTCCAAGTCGAGCGCCCAGACCGCGTCGCCTGCGAACTCGACCGCATGGCCCGCCCCGCCGCCTGCGCCGTATTCAGTGATCAAGGTAAGCGCCATGTCCTTGGGTGTCACGCCGGGCGCGAGCCTGCCGGTAAAGGTCACGCGCAGCGTGCGCGGCTGCTCCATCCTGAGTACGCCTGTCACCATCGCGTGCTCCGCCTCGCTGCTGCCGATCCCCCACGCCAGCGCGCCGAACGCGCCCTGCGTGCAAGTGTGGCTGTCGGGCGCAACCAGCGTGAGGCCGGGCAGGACGATCCCTTGTTCGGGCGAGATCACGTGGATGATCCCCTGATCGCGATCATTGACATCGAACAGGGTTATGCCTGCCGCAAGCGCAGCGGCGCGGGTTTCGGTGATGAAGCTTTCACCGCCGGGCATCAGCGTGCCGTCTCCGCGACCGGGCCGGGTATCGACGATATGATCCATCACCGCGAAGACCCGCGCCGGATCGAGCACTTTGCGCCCCATCTCCGCCATGCGCCGCAGCGCGGCGGCCCCAGTGCGTTCGTGCAGGAACACCCGGTCGACCGCGATCAGGTGCGCGCCGCCGGCCGTTTCGGCGATGCGGTGCGCGTCCCAGATCTTGCCGAAGATGGTTTGTCCCATGGGGTTGCCGTCAACCTTCCGCCTTTGCCTGCATTTCGGCATCAATAGCGCGCCAGTCCTTCGTTACGAAGCGTTCCTGGATTGCGGTGCGGGTTTCCAGCATTCCGTTTCTGATCCAGTGCCAGGTGCGGCAGCGGTTTTGGCCACAATCGGAAATCTGGATCTGCTCATAGAGATATAGCGAAGGGTCGCCAGTGCGCTGCCAATACAGCATCATCGTGCGGTTATATTCGTCGAGCGGCACTTCGGCGGCCCAGCCCTGGATCAGCTCATTATCCCACCAGATGCGCCCATCGCGGTAGGTAGCGGGAAACTCCCGGATTTCGGTGCGGCCATCGGGCCATGTGTAGTGGTTGGTCTGGTGATAGGGCAGATCAGGGTTGCCGGTCATGCGGCACAGCAGGCGGCTGGCATGCTCGTCGATCTTTTCATTGGCAGTGTTGAAATAGGAATAGGTGCCGTCCCACACGCCTTCGTGGCGCGCGAGCAACGGCATGGCTGCGGCGAAATCATTCATTCGGTCTCTCCTGTAATGGCGGCAAGAATATCGTGCCAACGGCGCGCGGCATTGCCTGCGACAATCCGCGCACGGGCGCGGCGTTGGAGGGCATCGGTTGCGAGCGCGTTTGCATCCAGCGCAATGGCGTGGCCTGCGGACGCCGCGTACCACGGTGCAAAAAATGCCTCTGCGCGGGCAATGGCCCAAGCGCGCTGGAGATAGGTGCCAAAGCGGTCGGGCGTCATGTCGGGATAGAGCTCGTCCGGATCGCCGGGCGGCGGCGTGGGCCACAGGATCGCCTCTGCCCCGAGCATCAACGCTGCCGCCTCGACAGCGGCGCGCGGGTCTTCAAAATCATCGGACTGGCCGTGGCCTGGCGCGTCGATGGCCAGCGTGTCCGGTGCAGGCTCGGCCATTTCACCGCCGGGCGCGTGCAGCACCAATCGCGCAGCGGCGCGAGAGCCTTTCCAGTGAATCAGCCCGTCACCGATTTGCGCCCAGCCTTCGTCCGAAACCTCGGCCAGCGTTGGGCAGGGGGCACCATCGCCATGTGCGCGCAGGAAGGCGAGGCTCGCCTGCTGGTGCTCGTCTGGCGTGGCAACTTTGCGCGCTTCCCAACCGGCGGGCATTGCTCCCAGTCGATCGATATGGACTTGCAGCGGGTCGCCATTATAGGCGCTGATCAGGCAAGGCGGTACGTCGGAATCCACCGGCGGAATGTCGCGCGGCGCACGCAGCACCGCGCCATAGCCTGCCTGGTAGGCGTTGCCGGCTTCAAGCATTTCCATCACCGCCTGCGCCACTCGAGCGACATCGGCATGGGCCACGGAAAGCCGCGCTTCCTCGCGGGTGTCAAACCACGGGAAAACCCAGCTTTGTTCAAGCATCCGGTTCCACAACCAGGTAAGGTGCTCGCCATAGGGGGTGGGCTGGAATTCGGGCAGGTAACTTTCCCCGAAGATGCGCATTTCGGCATCAGTCCAGATCGCATAGCCGCCTACAGCAAGGCAGCGAAAGCGTTGCGGTTGGCGCTTCAGCGCGGTGACGAGGATGATCCCGCCCGAATGAAAGCCATAGGCCGGGCAGGATCCGATCCCGAGCGCGTCCATCGTCTCGCACAGCGCATCGGCGAAGTCGGCGATTTCGGGCGAGCCGGCCAGCGGGTCGGACTGGCCAAAGCCCGGCGTGTCGGGCGCGATGCAGGTGAAATGCTCGGCCCACTTGCGCATCAGCGGTTCGTATTCGGCCGAGGAGCGCGGGCTCTGGTGCACCATCAGCAGCGCCGGACCCTTGCCACAGCGCCGGTAATGCACGCGGCGACCCGTTCCGGGAATGGTCAGAATATGACGCGTGATCATGGCGCAGAAGTTGTCCGGACAAATTTCACTCGACAAGCCTCTACGCGCGTTTATTGTTCGCTGTCAAAGTGGAATCAAGCAGGCAAAGGGGTGTGGTAACGCAATGGCTGATCTAGTAGGCACCAAAATGATCGCGGACGGCAAAACCGCGCGGCAGCTGTTTGACGAGGTGATGGCCAATCCGGCGCGCCGCAAGTTCGGGTTTGGCGAGAAGCTCGCCATCGTCAATGTCGATGTGCAGCAGGCCTATACCCGCACCGATCTGTTCAAGACGGCGTACGAAACCGATCCGCGCCAGATCGAATATATCAATACGCTCAGCCGCCTTGCGCGTGAGCGGGGGATGCCGGTGATCTGGAGCCGGGTGGGCTACAAGGCTGATGCCGGGGGCGCAGGCGTGTGGGGCACCCGCACCGATACCGAAGACAGCTTGCAGAACATCAAATATGGCAGCGATCGCCACGCCTTCGATCCGGCTTGCGACATCCACCCGGACGACCTTGACTATACCAAGCGGATGCCAAGTGCGTTCTTCGAAACCCCGCTGGCAAGCTATCTGACCTTTCGCAGGGTCGATACCGTGGTGGTGACTGGCGGCAGCACGTCGGGCTGTGTCCGGGCAACGGCGGTCGATGCGCTGTCCCACGGCTACCGCGCAATCGTTCCGATTGAGACCTGCGCCGACAAGCATGAAAGCTATCACTTCGCCAATCTCACCGACTTGCAGCTCAAATATGCCGATGTCGAACCGGTGCAGGCGGTGATCGACTGGCTGGAGGCGCGCTGATCATGCGGGAAGGCGCGTCCGATCCCGGGCTGTACGATTACCACCCCTATAATACCCGTCCGAAAATAACCTGGCCGGGCGGCAAGAGCGTTGCGGTGTGGGTTGCCCCCAATCTCGAATATTACGAGATCGATCCGCCTGTCCATCCCAAGCGCAAGGCATGGCCGCGGCCGCATCCCGATGTGGTTGGCTACGGCCACCGCGACCATTCCAACCGGGTGAGCCACTGGCGCATGGCCGAGGTGATGTCCCGCCACGGCTTTCCCGGTTCGGTCAGCCTGTCGGTTGCGCTGTGCCAGCATCACCCCGAAGTGGTCGCCGATGCGGCGGCGCGCGGTTGGGAGTTCTTCAGTCACGGCATCTACAATACCCGCTATGCCTATGAAATGACTGAGGCGCAGGAACGCAGCATCATCGAGGATTCAATCCGCACCGTGCGCGATGCGACCGGGCAGACGATCCGCGGCTGGCTCGCCCCGGCACTCACGCACACGCCGCGTACGCTTGATCTGATCGCGGAATACGGCCTCGACTATACCTGCGATCTCTATCACGACGATCAGGTGCAGGAGGTGAAGGTGGCGAAAGGCCAGCTCGCCTCGATCCCTTACAGCCTTGAGGTCAATGATCACTACGGCTTCTTCGTCTACAATATGAGCGGGCGCGAATATGCCGAAACGCTGATCCGTCAGTTCGAACGGCTGGCGGCAGAGGGCGAACGGTCGGGCACTGTGATGTGCATCCCGCTGCACGCCTATCTGATCGGCCAGCCGCACCGGATCGGCCCGTTCGAGGAAGCGCTCCGCCATATCGCCGCCGATGGCCGGGCATGGATCGCGCGGGCAGGCGAGATTGTCGATGCGTGGAGGGCGCAGCAATGAGCAGTCTGCCCGATAGTTACACGCACTATCCCAAACGCCGCGAAGGCTATGACCACGATCTCTATGCATGGTCGAACATGCATGCCCGCCCGCCGGTTGCATGGCCGCAAGGCTCGGTCGCCGTATGGCTGTGCGTCAGCCTCGAATGGTTTCCCATTCTGCCCGGCGGCGCGTTTACTGCGCCCGGACACATGGTCACGCCTTACCCCGATTATCGCCACTATACCGCGCGCGATTATGGCAACCGGGTGGGCGCGTGGCGGTTTCTTGAAGCCTTCGCCAAGGCCGGTGTCACCGCCAGTTTCGCGGCCAATGCCGCGATTGCGGAACGCTATCCCGAACTTATCGACGCGGTGATCGCGGGCGGGCATGAAATCGTCGCTCATTCCACCGACATGAACGGTACGATCGATTCCACCCTCGATCCCGCCGCCGAGCGTGCGCTGGTGGCCGAAGCGATGGAGCGCATCGAACGCGCCAGCGGGGTGCGCCCCACCGGGTGGCTTTCGATTGCGCGCCAGCAGAGTTTTGCCACGCTTGATATTCTGGAGGAGCAAGGTCTTGGCTATTGCTGCGACTGGGTAAATGACGAACTGCCCTATCGGTTCACCAATGGTCTGGTGAATCTGCCGCTCAATCACGAATTGTCCGACCGCCAGATCATCACCGTGCAGCAGAAAAGCGCCGATAGCTGGGCCGAAAGCATGCGCGATGCCTTCGATTGGCTGGCGCGCGAGGCGAAGGCGAGCGGCGGCGGGCGAATGCTGCCGATCCATCTGACGCCCTACATCATGGGCCTGCCGTACCGCATCGGCGCGCTCGAATGCCTGCTCGCCGATCTGGCGGGGCGCGAGGAAGCGTGGTTTGCACGCGGGGATCAGATCGTTGCGGCATGGGAGACTAAGGCATGAAGGCACGCAACCCCCGCACCGGCGAAGAAGACTACGATTTTGCGGATAGCACCCACGCCGATATCGCCGCCGAAGCCGCACGGTTGCGGGCAATGCAGCCGCACTGGGAGGCGCTTGGCCCTGAAGGGCGCGCGGTCATAATGCTGCGCCTCGCCGATGCGATGGAGGCGGCAGCGGGAAGCATCATCGCCGCGCTGGCGATTGATACCGGACGCCGCACCATTGCCGCTATCGAGGTGCAGGGCTGCATCGCCAATATCCGCCGCTGGGCGGATCGTGCACCCGCCCTGTTCGCCGGGCTTGATCGCGGGCCGAAACCTTCGGTCACGCCGGGTATAGAAATTGTGACCGGATATTCGGCCTTCCCGCTGTTCGGCGCGATTGCGCCGTGGAACTTCCCGGTGATCCTCAGCCATATCGATGCGGTTCCTGCGCTGATGGCGGGCTCGGCGGCGCTAGTGAAACCATCGGAAGTAACGCCGCGCTTTGTCGAGCCGATGCGGGCTGTGCTGGCCTCTGTGCCGGAATTGCCGCTCGCCTATGTCATGGGCGGCGCGGAAGTAGGTCAGGCGCTGATCGAGGAGGTGGATTACGTCTGCTTCACGGGCTCGACCGCGACGGGCCGCAAGGTGGCCGAGGCGGCGGCGCGGCGGCTGATCCCTGCCAATCTCGAACTGGGCGGCAAGGATCCGATGATCATCACCGCCAGCGCCGATCCCGAATGGGCGGCTGGTGTGGCGCTGCGCTCCTCTATCCTCGCGACCGGGCAGGCGTGCCAGTCGATCGAGCGTGTCTATGTGGCGCGCGCCATTGCCGAACCGTTCATCGCCGCGCTGGTGGCCGGGGCCGAAGCGGTGCGGCTGACCCATCCCGATCCCGCGAGTGGGCATTGCGGCCCCTTCATATTCGCACCGCAAGGAGCCAAGGTGCAGGCCCAGATTGATCAGGCCGTGGCGCAAGGCGCTCGGGTGCTGTCCGGCGGCACAGTCGAACACCTGGGCGGCGGCACTTATCTGCATCCGACCGTGCTGGTCGATGTTACGCCCGACATGGCGGTTATGCGCGATGAGACTTTCGGGCCGGTGCTGCCGGTGACGGTATTCGACACGCTCGATCAGGCGATCACGCTCGCCAATGACAGCGCCTATGGCCTGTCGGCTGCGGTGCTGGCCGGGTCACTCGACGAAGCCGCCGCGATTGCGCCGCTGATCGATGTCGGAGCGATTTCGCTGCAGGATGGCGCGCTCACCAGCATGGTCGGCGATGCCGCCAACCAGTCGCGCAAAGGGAGCGGGTTGGGGCCGAGCCGGATGGGCGACACCGGCCTCACGCGCTTCCTGCGCGAACAGGTGTTGATCCGGCAGACCGGCGCGGCCCTGCCCATCGCCGCCTATGCCGAGAGGGTGGGCGCATGAGTAGTCGTGCCGCGCTCGCCGCCGTGATGCCTGCTATGCTGTTGCACGAAGGCTGGTGGAATGGCTGGTATCGCCATTGCGATGCTGATGGAACGCTGATCGATGCCCATCGGGTCAAGACCCATTGCGAATTCCCCGATTCCGGGCCGTGGCATTATATTCAGCACAACTGGCTAAGCTGGGACGACGGGCGCACAGCGGTCTACGAATTCGGCGGTCGGCTCGACGGCGAGCAACTGGTCTGGGAGACGGACCGTTTTTCCGGATACGGATGGCAGACTGGCGAAGATACGCTGATGCTCAAGCTTGACCGGCTCGATGTGCCGGGTGCCTATTATATCGAGATGATCAATATTGCGCCCGACCGCCAAAGCCGTGCCCGCACATGGCAGTGGTTTCAGGATGGTCGTCCGTGGAAGCGCACCCTGTGCGACGAAGAAAGGATTGCCGCCCCATGATGTCCGCCGTTCTCGTCATTCTTGTTCAAGGTGCAGCAGGCGCAGCGCCACCACCGCCGCAATCGACCTGCGACGCGCCCGTCTACATGGTGATCGAGGGCCGCACGCTCGACCGGGCACGGATGATGGCCTATGGTCAGGCGATTGCGCAAAGCGATCTCTACCAGACACTCGGTGGCTATTACGTCACCATCCCGCGTCCGCTGGAGGTGTTCGAAGGCGAGGTTCCGCCCGATTACGTCAATCTCACCGTTCGCTTTCCCTGCATCGAAAACGCGCGGGCGTTCTGGAACAGCCGCACCTATCGCGAAGAAATCCTGCCGATCCGCACCCAGCCCGATAATGCAGGCGACTATACCGTCACCGTTTTTGCCGAGGCACCCTTGCGCGATGATATGGTGGGCCGGGTCGGCGATAACAGCTACCTCGCTGACTTTCCGACCGACGGGATCGAGCAGGTGCCCTCGCCGGTTGTCGGCCCCGGCTCGGATGGTGAGCAGCCATGAGGACCTGGGAAATCGGGCCGCGTGAAGAACAGCTTCGCGGAATCGCGGGCATGCGCCTTGCTGATCGTGCTGCGCCGGTGGCAGGCCCGCAAGAGGTGCTCGTACGTGTGATTGCAGCCGGGCTCAATTACCGTGATCTGATGGTCCTGCGTGGGCAATATGGTACGGGCCTGCCCGAAACCCGCATTCCCCTGTCGGACGGGGTGGGCGAGGTCATCGCGCTGGGCGAAGGTGTTACCGGCTTTGCGCACGGCGACCGCGTGATTGCGCCGCACTTTCTCACTTGGCTGGACGATGCCGCCTATTCTCCTGCGGTATTTGCACTGGACATTGGCGTCAGCGCTGATGGCTGGCTTGCCGAACAGATCGTCCTTCCCGCGGCGGCGTTGCTCAAGGTGCCTGATGCTGTGCCTGACAACACCGCCGCAAGTCTCGCCGTGGTCGGCGCGACGGTGTGGCATGCGATGGTCGCATTCGGCGGCGCGCGCGCCGGAAGCCTGGTGCTGGCGCAGGGCACCGGGGGCGTTTCGGTCTTCGCGCTACTGCTGGCGAAGGCTTTGGGAGCGCGTTTCGCCATCACCTCATCAAGCGATGAGAAACTTGCACGCGCGCGCGCCTTGGGCGCAGATTATTGCATCAACTACCGCATCCGGCCCGATTGGGCCGCGGCCTTGCTGGAGGCGACCGGCGGACGCGGAGCGGACGTGGTGGTCGATACGCTCGGCTATTCCGCGCTGGGCGAGACGCTCGCCGCCTGCGCGCCCAACGCCCGGATCGGCACTGTTGGCGCGCTTGCTGGCTCGCCGCAGGACACGCCGAGCGGCAGCCAAGGCGCGCTGATCGGCAAGAACGTAACAATCAAGGGTATCGCCAGTGGCAGCCGCGCCATGCTCGAAGCGGCGCTGGCGGTGGTCGCCGACAAGCGCATCGTCATGCCGGTCGACCATAGATTCACCTTCGCCGATGCTCCCGCCGCCTATGCCTGCCTCGATGGCGGCAGCCATTTCGGCAAGGTGGTCATCCGCTACTAGACCCGCCCTGGGCGCCTCCACGGGCCGGTTGGAGGCGCATAAGACACTGTCTAAGGAACGAAATTCCACCACCCTGAACCCGCTCGCCAAGGCACAAACAAAGCGGCGTTGGGGCAAGTCATCAGCGCGATCCTGTCAGCGTCCAAGCGGGCAGGAAAGCCCAGTTCAGCGGTCAAGCTCGACCAGTTCGTAGCGGTTCATCATGTAGCCGTCGATCGATCCGTAGACGAGGATGCTGTCCGCATCGGCTGTCACCCACATGTCGAAGTCGGGATGGTGTTCGCCGCCCATGCCCGCTTCACTGTCATCGACATAGCGGTAGTGGCGGCACCGGAAGGTGCCTGCAGCGACCGTCTTTTCCTCCTCGCCGACATATTCCATCGTCATCGCTACCTCGGCGATCTGGGGCGCGGTCGCCCCGCGATGATCGGGGGAGGGCAGGAAAAACCGGAGCTTTCGCCGGTGCGGCCCCTTTGCATGATCGAGCAGACGTGTGGTGAACCCGTCGCCCACCACCGGATGGGTGCCGAAGGCATCGAAGTCCCCCGCATCGCGCATTTCCGAATGGCGGCCAAGCGTGGGGCTGTCGCTCTCGCACGCGATCATGCCTTTGGCCGGATCATAATTCATCCAGCCAGATCCGAGGAACTCGTCGCCCACGGTCAGATGCACCAGCAGATTGCGGGGCATCCGGTCTGGCCCGATGTGGCAGATGATGTCGCGCATCACCGTGGGATCGGGCTCCTCGATCTCGCAATGGGCGCTCATAATCACCGAACCGTCGGCATGATAGGTGAAGTGGAAGCTCTCGCGCCCGCGCCCGGTGCCTTCGCGCCCCGGTTTCATCGATAGGTAGCGGATCTTGCCGCTGACGGTGCGGTGCTTCATCTTCAGATTACTCCTGCTTTGGAAAGCCGCTCGATCACTTCGGCCTGCGCGCGCTGGAAATGGTCCCGGTCGGGGACGGCGGGCTTGCCGTCCTGCATCATACCGTTGGGGCCGCGGAAGGGTTCGGCGGCGGCGGCATAGGCTTCGGCGAACAGGGCGGGGCGCTGGCGGGCGAGGTAGTTGGTCATCGCCGGGGTCCGGCGCGCCTCGCGCAAGGCGCCCAGATCAAGCGCGGCGAAGGCGGTGAAGGTTTCCCCGTCGCCTGATTGCGCCACGATCCGCCCTTTCCAGTCGACCACCTGGCTGTTCCCGTCAGCCGAGGCCAGCGGCATCGCCGTGCCGGAAATCCCTGCGGTGTTGGCCGAGACGACATAGGCGAGGTTTTCGAACGCGCGCGCTTGTTTGGCGATGTCCTTGTTGGTGGCGAGCGGCGATCCGATCTCGGATGATGAATGGCAGAACACCTCCGCGCCGCGCAACGCCAACGCACGGGCGATCTCGGGATAGAGGATTTCCTCGCTGGCAATGCATGCCAGATTGCCGATCTCGGTGCGCGCGACCGGGAACACGCCTTCGAGCCCATATTTGTCGAGATAGGCCTCCCACACGTCATGCGGAGAAGGCGCGAACATCGACAGCAGGCGGCGATAGCGCAGCACCACATCGCCCGAAGGCGCGACGATGAAGCTGGTCTGGAAGTACAAATCGGGAAACGCGGTGTCGGTCTCGTAGGCGTTCCCGGCAAGGAACATCCCTAACCGCCCGGCCACCTCGCCCAGCGCGGCATATTCCGGGCCATCGGCGGCAAAGCCAACCCGCGCGGCAAAATCGGGAATGGAAATGCGCCCCGGATAAGAGGTGAAAAGGTATTCCGGCAGCACCACCAATTTCACCGGCTTGCCCGAATATTGCGAAACGAAGATTGCGCTAGTGCGGATCTGGGATTCGATTTCGGCGATATGGCCCATGATCGCGGCGCGCGCGCTGGCGGTATCGGGCAGGCGTTCCAGGGAGCGCGCGGTGAGCTGTATGGCCATCGCGGAAAAAGCGGCAGTTTCGGTCACGTCGTCTCCTTGGGCAAAGGCCAGCGGCGCGCGGGCGAGGGCGGCTGCGCCCAGTCCTGCGGCAAGCGTGCGGCGCCGGTTAATCAGGGGCATCGTCGTCGAGCTTGGCCGCAAGTCCGAGCGCGCCGGGGTTCATCAGCCTCCGTGGATCGACCTGCCGCTTGAGGGCGCACAGGATGTCCCAGCCCGCGGGGTCGTGGCGTTCGCGCAGAGGATAGGTCCGCGCGATCTGGAGGTGGATCGCACCGAGGCTCTGAAAAATTGCTATCACTTCGCCCTTGAGCTTTTCGACCAGCGCTGTTGCATCGGGACTGTCGGGCATCTTCGGTAGGCGCGCAAGGTGATCGGGTTCGATGGCATGGGCGTGGAGCGGGTTCTGCTCGCCTGGCCAGAAGAACACCGGCTCAATCAGGCAAGATGATCGCCCCGTGGCGGCGATAAGTGCTCCGGTTTCAACCTTGAGGCGGGCCATGTCGTTGGCATTCACTTCCCACAGCGCTTGCAACCGCTCCCACGCCTCGATCAGGCGCGAATGCGGCAGGAAGCCGTGCACCGGCACCCAGCGCTCACCCCCCGGACCCAGCATCGAATTGGGCGGGGGGAAGGGGTTGGCGCGCAGGATCTTCGGGATCGAGTTTTCAACCACACTCCCGCCATGTTCGCGCACGATGGCCTCGATCGCGTGCATGTCGGCATCGACTCCACCCTGATGTCGGCCTTCGGCGATGCAGTGCAGGCTGAAGGGCACGCTATCGAGGAACGAGCGCCCGGCCAGTACGACCTTTGCCCCTTCTTTCATCGCCTTGAAAATGCCGCCTGCCTTGGCTTCAGCCTTGAACATGTTGCCGAGCTGTCTGGCGTCCTTGACCAGCGAATCCCGCTTCATGCGCTGGGCTTGCAGGAAGGGATCGAAAGCGAAACTTTCGGATGCGAGTTCGGCGCGCGCGATCGCGCTCATCGCACCCAGCAGCGCATCGTGGCGCTCGAAGCTGAACGAGCCATAGGCGAAGGCTGCTGCCTCGCGCACCAGTTTCAGCCGCACCCGCGCCTTGACCCCGAAGGCACCGCAATCGGCGGCAAACAGGCTGGTGAGGTCGGGGCCATAGGGGCGGAAGAATTCGGCGCTGGTGGAAATGATCGTTCCGTCGGCCAGCGCCACGTCAAAGCTGATCGCGCTGTCGACTGCGGTGCCGTTGCGCGCGCCCCAGAAGATGCCGTTCTGGCTCATCCCGCCGCCCACCGTGGCGCGGATCCCCGAGAGCGTGCCCCAGGCAAGCACGCGCAGCCCCTTGGGGGCAAGTGTTCGGTGGAGCGCGTCCCAGCTGATTCCGGCCTCGACCGTGGCGACCATATCGGTTTCGTCGATCGCGATGACCCGATCGAGCGCCCCGGTGTCCACCAGCAGGAAGGGGCCGCCATCATAAAGATAGCCGCCCGTATAGCTCATTCCCCCGCCGCGCGGGACGATGGCGATGCCCGCTGCGGTCGCAGCGCCAATCCCGGCGGCAAGTTCCCCGACGCTTGCCGGGCGGAACACGGCCAGCGGCGCTGCGCCGCGCGACAGGACGTCGTGGCTGTGCAGCGCAAGGTTGGCGGCATCGGTCAGCAACGATGCTTCCGCCACGACCTTGCGGACCGCAGCGAGCGGGTTGTCACGGGTTTGCTTGGGCGCGAGGCTACCCATCATGCTGGCTCCATTATCGGCGCGCCGGGATCGGCTTCAGCCTCGGGAAAGCTCTCGGGATAGCGGCCGAGGAGCAGCAGCAAGGCGCCCCCCGCTACGAACAGTCCGATGGCGACGGTGAGGATCGCGTCATAGCTCCCGGTGCGGTCGAATACCTGCGCATAGATCACTGGAGAGGCTGCGGAACCGAGGCCAAAGGGCATGTACAGCATCCCGTAGATGCGCCCGTAATTGGCCATGCCGAAATAGCGGCCCGTGAGATAAGCGATAAGGTCGCTCTCGGCGCCGGCTGCAAAGCCAAGCAGGAAGCCGGCCAACGCAGCGAGCGGGAAAGTCATCGTATCGCCCAGCAGCAGCCAGGCGGAAATCGCGGGCAGGCACAGCAAGGGAAAGGCGACGAGGCCCTGCCAGAAGCGGTCGAGCAAGGCTCCGGTGATCAGTCGACCAGCAAATATGCCGATGCCGAGTATGCCCATCACGCTGGCGGCGGTGGTCGCATCGACACCGCGCAGGGCGAGCATTGACGGCATATTTATGAAAGCTCCGCCGAATGCCGTCGCAATGCAGGCAATCGACAGCCAGATGATCCAGAACCGGTAGTCGCCCAGTGCCTTTCCGAGGCTGACCCCGGTCAATTGTCCGCTTGCGCTTTCAAGTGCGCGGGGGCGTTCATCGGTGCGAGGCTCGCGAAACAGGAAGAAGGCAATCACCAGCGCGATGAGCGGAAATAGCGCGACCGCAGCAAACATCGCCCGCCATCCGTAAGCCGCGATCACCTCGACCGCAAAGCGCGGGATAATCATCGCGGCAAGGCTGGTGCCGAGCAGCAGGATCCCGAGCGCAAGGCCGCGGTTCGCGAAGAACCACAGGTTGATCGCGCGGCTCCAGGTTACGGGGGTAGAGCCGATGCCGACGAGCCCGATCACCACCCAGAACCCGTAATAGATATAAAGCGTGGAGCGCGCGTCGGTTGTCGGTGTCAACGCCACGGCCGCGAAGGCGAGCGCAAAGGCGAACAGCGACCACAGCGCCACCGGGCGCACCCCGATGCGGTCAGCCATCCAGCCGAAAACCGGCGCGAGCACGCTGGCAATCACGCCGAACACCGTGATTGGCAGCACCGCCTCGGTCTGGGTCCAGCCGAATTCCTCGCGCAGCGGTCCGATGGTGAAACCGATCACGTTGTAGGGAATCGGCGAAGCTCCGCACATCACGCCGATTATGCCAGCAAGCAATACCTTCCAACCTTTGGCGAATTCGCCCCGCTCTGCTGGGGTTGTGCCGACGGCGGGTTTGGTTTCAGGTGTCACACTCTCTCCTGTGCGCGAAGGTAGGCCGACCTTGCGACCAAGCGAAAATGGGCGACGAAGCGAAGTTGACGCAGCCGGGCGGTGCTGTCCAGCGGGCTGATGTATCTGAGCCTATTGGGCATGATAGAACTCGGTGAGGCTGCCGTCAGGGTCGCGCACTGCGAAGAGGTCGACAGAACCCAGACCGCCGACAGGAACGTCGCGAGCAGAAAGCACCGGCTTGACGCCGTTCGCTGCGAGCAGGGCGCGATACTCCGCCAGCGCCCGCACGGGGTAGCGCACCGAAAGGATCCCCCAGTTCGGGGGCGATGCATGGGCGGCGAGATTGCGGCCTCCAAAGCCCTCAAACTGCATGACCTCGACCCGGCCGGTTTCCCCCGGCAGCACGGGCTGGGCAACGGCGGCGCGGCGAACAAGTGTGGTGGCAAGGTTGCCCGGCACCGAGAAATTGTTGGCGCGCGGTTCAGGATCGGTGAAGGGCGCGTCGAACAGCACGCCAAAGCCGAGGCTGTCACGGAAAAAAGCGAGCGCGGCAGGCTGGTCGCGCACCATCCGCATCGTGTTGAAGGCTTGGCTCAGGCTTCCGACCGGAAATCCGTCGAAAGGGGGCGCGGCGCGCTCATAGAGCGCATAATTGACACCGTGTGGCCCCCGGATGACGACATTGACGAGGTCCGATCCTCCGAAGTTGAAGGCATAAGGCGGGCTTTCCGCCCACCAGCCGCGCGCAATCGCGGCGTCAAACATGGCCTGCACGTTTTCGGTTCTCAGCATGACCGAGAACACACCGCCCGTGTCCCATGGCCGTGCGGCAAGGCGGATCGGACGCTGGGCTTCGGCACCGTCGAAGCGGACGTAGCGGATGCAGCCGGTAGCAGCCTCGGGCGCGCAGATTTTCAGGAAAGCACCAGACACCGTTTCGGGCAGACGCCAGTATGCGATCTCCTCGGGCGACAGAGAGCCGCGCGCAACCTCTCTCCAGCCGCCGTCGATCACCAGCCAGGCTGTGCTAGCTTCGAGATCAGCGACACTGACGACAGCCTCATTCCAAGGCTCGACGCCGTAATCGCTCGCGCGGGTCTGGGCCTGGGCGGGCAGGGCGGGTATCACGGCGGCGCCGACCATCAAGGTCAGCGCCACCAATTCTGTCGGCCCCGCGGTGCGAACCGCGTCAGTCGAAGGTGAAGCCGATATCCACCCCGACCGTAAGCGGCGGAGCAGCGAAGACCTGGTTCTGACGGGTCGGCACGTTGAAAGTGTTGGCACGAAAATACTCCCGATCCGTGAGGTTCTTTCCCCACAGGGTGATGCGCCAACGGTCGGTGCGATAGCCGATCCGCGCGTCGATCCGCGTTCCCGGGCTCTGCTGCGTCCCCGGAACATTGGCGACAAGGCCGAAAGTGTCGTCCTCATACGCCGCATCACCGCCGAAGAAGATTTGGCCCGCGCCTATGTCTGCTTCGTAGACGAAGCCGATCAAACCCTTGAACTCCGGCGCGTTTTTCAGGTCGAGGCCGAGCGCACAGTCCACCACCTGCTGTTCGTATTCCGGCGTTCCGGGGGCAGCCGAGACGCTTGTGCAGGCAAGGCCAGGCACGGTGTTGGTGCTATTCGAAAGCAGGCCCGCCTGTTGAAAGTTGAGGCTACGATATTCTGCATCGAGGAAACTGGCGTTGCCGTAGAACGTGAGACCTTCAATCGGTTCGATCCGTCCCTCGATCTCGGCGCCTTGGATCCGCGCTCCGCCCGCGTTGATGCGGGTGAAGGCCCCGCTCGGCAGCGTTCCGCTGATCTGCAGGTCTTGGTAGTCGTTGTAGAAGGCGGTCGCGTTGAGGGTAATCCGGCCGTCCCAGAACTGGGTGCGCAGGCCCGCCTCGATCGAGTCGAGTCGTTCCTCGTCGACCTGGCTGAAGCACGCTGCTGGGTTGAAGCAGTCAGATGAGAATCCGGGCGATTTAAACCCGGTCGCATAGGAGGCGTACAGCAGGATATCGTCGGTGATCGCGTAATCGGCCTTCGCCGTCCAAGTGATGTTTTCAGTGTCCGCGGTGCCGACGATGTTTGTCCCGAAGCCTGCGAGCGGCCCGCCGGCATTGCCGACGAAGTCGCGGTCTTCGGTGGTCCAGCGCAGGCCTCCGGTCAGCGTCAGCGCATCGGTCACCTCCAGCTCGGCCTGACCGAACACCGCGAAGCTATGGGTCTCGACAAAGTTCTCGAACGGGAAAATGAAGGTATACCGCAGGTCGACAGATTCTTCGTAATAGAACGCACCCGCCGTCAGATTCAACGGTTCTGCCGGCGTGGCATTGATCAGCAATTCCTGACTGAACTGGTCCTGCTTGGTGCGCTGGAAGAACGGGAAGCTGATGAAACTTGAAAGATCATCGTTCAGCGCCCTGAGCGCAGTGATCGAAGTTACCGAGAAGTTATCGTAGACCCCGTTCAGCTCAATCGAGGCGCCATAGCTCTCGACTGAGCTGGCATAATCAGTGAAGCAGCCGATTTGCAGGAAGCCGGGCGGTGTCGCGGTCGAACAGGTGACACCTGGCGCTGGCTCGAGTGTGAAGATGTTCTGATCGCGATCGATTGTAATCGCCGGATTGTCGCTGGACGCAGCCAGCGTGCTTGGGACCGGATCCGAATTGTCGCGGGTGTAGTCGAAGATCGCCGTGACGTTCCAGTGATCGCTCATTTCGCCATAAAGACTGCCACGGAAGGTGAGCACTTCCTCGTCGCCCAAACGGGTTCCGGCCTGCCCGGCAAAGTCGCCATTGGGGTTGATGGTGAAATAGCCGTCACGCTGCCGGTACAGCCCGGAGAACCGCACCGCGAGGCTGTCAGCAAGCGCGAGGTTGACGATGCCGCGTCCCTGGATCCGATCAAAATTGCCATATCCGAAATCTGCCGAGACAGAGTTCTCACCCAATTGCGGGCGGACTGAGGTGAACTTGATCGCCCCACCATTGGTGTTTCGCCCGTAGAGCGTGCCCTGCGGACCGCGCAGCACCTCGACCTGCTCGATATCGAGCAGGTCAACGAGGCTGCCGACCGTCCGACCGAGATAGACATTGTCGACATAGATTCCGATCGCTGGATCAACTGCGCCGCGCGATTCGTCTTCGCCGATTCCGCGCAAGAAGATGCGCGCTGAGTTCGAGGTGCCGGTGCCGGTGGTGATGATCGCGCCCGGAATAAACGCCTGCAAATCGTTGGCGTCCTCGATCTGCCGGAGGGCGATATCCTTCGCTCCAAGCGCTGTTACGGACGCCGGCACGTCCTGAAGGTTTTCAGAACGGCGTTGTGCGGTGACGATGATGGCATTCGAATCTTCCGCAGCAGGTAATTCGTCCCGGTCGGCGCTGTCCTGCGCCATTGCGGGGGAAGCGCTTGCAAAAAGTGCGAATGCAGAGGTCATGCCGGCAATTGCCGGACTTAGCCGAAAACGCTTTGTCATGGGTTGGGCTCCTTGTCTGTTGCGCGACTGGCCGCCTGCTGACGTTCCATTTGCTCCATTTCCTGCATGGTGAATTTGTCCGGACAAAGGGTTGCTTGTCAAGCGTGCACATGTACGTTGTCCGGACAAATAGTGGCAGAAATTTCGCAAAGAGTGCTTTTTGCGCAACAGTATGGCCTGAAGGAGCCTGATCTTGGACATGTCCGGATACGCCTACCCGGCGCTTGTTTATGCCCACCTTCTGCTGTTCGTGCTTTGGCTCGGAGCGGACGTGGGGGTGTTCGTCTTGGGTCAGCATTTCCGCAAGCGCGAGAAATGGTCACTCGACCAGCGCATTGCCCTGCTGACCTTGCTGGTCGAGATCGACATGGTGCCACGCAGCGCTTGGGCGCTGATGGTGCCGCTGTCGCTGAGCGTGGTCGCAGCTGGCGGCTTGTGGGATGTGCCGGTCTGGCTGCTCGCCGGTGCGTGGGTCGAAGGTCTATTCTGGTTGTGGCTGGTATGGGATTCGCATCGGCACGATCAGACCCCGCGCGCAAGCCGCAACCGCCGGATAGAGGGCTGGCTGCGCTGGGCAATTGGCGGCTTCTACCTGTGGTTGGGCGCGCAGAGTCTGCTCATTGATGCTCCGCTTGCGCCCGACTGGCTGGCGGCAAAAGCCTTGCTGTTCGGCTGCATTTTCATTGCCGCGATCATGATCGACGTAACCTTCAAGCCGGTCGGTGCGCAGCTCGCCGCAGTGCTCACTGAAGGTTCGAGCGATGCCACGGAAGTCCCCCTGCGCCGCACGATGGATCGCACCCGGATCTGGGTCTGGACGGTGTACGTGCTGCTGTTGGTGACGGCGTTCCTTGGCAATGTGAAACCCTTCTGATCGGTTGTGGCAGCGTGGCGTCGATGCCGCGCCCGGATCGCAATAATTGGCCCGTGACAAAATTTGTCTGGACAAATTTTGTCACGGCGGCAGAAATAGACGCAGGGATTAACAGGGGTCCGCGCTGGGGAGTGCGGCCGGATGGGAGGCATAAACATCATGAAGAAACTTATTCGCAGCGCATTGCTGACGGCCACGATCCTGACTCCGGGCGCGCTGATGGCGCAGACGGCAACAGGCAACGATGGCGAGCAGCCGGAAACGGTCGCGATCGCAGGCAACGAGATTGTCGTTACCGCCCGAAAAACGGCGGAACGCCTGCAGGACGCGCCGCTCGCGGTCGCCGTCGTGACCGCCGAGGGTATTGACCGGCTCGGCTTCAACAGCGTCACCGACTTGACCCGCGCAACCGCTGGCCTCGTGTTTGATGACAGCTTCGGGCGTGACGCCAACCGCCCTGTGATCCGCGGTCAGGCCAATATCCTTGGTGATTCCGGCGTCGCCTTCTTCATCGACGGCATCTATTTCAACGGATCAATCGCCGATTACGATATCGACAGCATCTCGCGAATCGAAGTCGTGAAGGGCCCGCAAAGCGCGCTCTACGGTCGCAACACCTATTCGGGCGCGATCAACATCATCACCAAGAGCCCGACTGATCGCTGGCGCGGCCGGGTGCAGGCCGATGTATCGGAAGGCGCAGTTTACGACATCTCGGGCAGTGTCAGCGGACCGATCGCACCGGGGCTGGGGCTGATCGTCGGCGGGCGCTATTTCAAGAACGAGGGCTTCTTCACCAACCAGTTCGATGGGTCACCGATTGGCGAACAGGAAACCAACTCCGCCTTCGCAATGCTCAAGTATGACAATGACGGCGCGCTGCGCGTGGGCCTGCGCGGCAACTATACCCGCACCCGCGACGGCCAGCTCGCAGTCTTTGCCACCGATGCGAATGACAATAATTGCCTGCCCGACAATGGCGGGCTCTATCGCGGGCAGCGCCGCTATTTCTGCGGGGTGATCCAGCCGCGCCCGGTCAGCACCGACTACACTGAACAGTTCGAAGGCGAGTTCGTCGGCAACGCAATCGACACCTGGAACGTCGGCCTCAACATCGACCTCGACCTGACCGACAATCTCACGCTGACCTCGCTGACGGGATACAACAACCGCGAATCGGTGCAGCGCACTGATGGCGATTATTCGTCAGCCCGATTCCAGGGCGTGATCTTTGCCGGCTTCCCGCTTGGCGTACCGCCTGCGCCATTTGGTTTTGCCAGCTCGCAGACCGATTTCTCGTTCTCGAACCAATCTGAACGCAGCGACTGGCAGCAGGAACTTCGCCTGCAATACACCACCGATCGGGCACGCTTTCTGCTCGGCGGGTTCTACTGGGAGCAGGAAGGCACCTCGACCGACAACCGCGTGCTTCCGCCCGGTGCGCAGGGCGAGGCCAATGCCAATATGCTGGCAGCCCGTCAGGCTTTCTGCGCGCAGAACCCGCTCTGTGCGTTCCCGGCGCCATTCCCTCCCTTCAGTGCGCTGGGAACTTTGCAGGAAAGCCGGAACAATTCCGAGGACGAGATCCGCAACATGGCCCTGTTCGGCTCTGTCTCCTTCGACCTTACCGACAGGTTCTCGATCAGTGCCGAAGGGCGTTATCAGGAGGAGCGGATTCGCACGGTTGCGCAGACCGCAACCGTGGCGGCAGGCAACATCGGCGCGCCGGTCGCAGCCGAGGCAACCTTCAAGCAGTTCCTGCCGCGCGTTACCGCCGACTATAAGATCAGCTCGAACAATCTGCTCTATGCCGTGTACGCCGAAGGTCAGAAGCCGGGTGGATTCAACGGTCCGGGGGCGATCGCGATTGGCCGCACGTCCTTTGGCGCGGAAGATGTTGTTTCCTACGAGATCGGATCGAAGAACACCTTCCTAGATGGTGCGCTGCTGGTGAACCTTGCCCTGTTCCACAACACTATTGAGGGCTACCAGTTGACCCAGCCGGTCGAGGTGCTGCGCCCGCCACTGGCACCGCAACAGGTGTCAGCGGTCAACAATGCGGGCGACGTGCGGATCACCGGTCTTGAACTTGAAATGATCGTGCGGCCCTCGCCGGAACTGACGCTGACGGCTAATTACGCCTATGCCAACACCCGGTTCCGCAGCGGCAGCGACGAGAATCAGGGTGTGCTCAATGACGTGGCGGATGATGGCCTGGTCAATTGCTCGACCGGAGATCAACTGCCCAACATCGCAGGCTGCCAGTCGCTGTTCGGCGATATCACCGGCAAAAGCCTGCCGCGCGCGCCCGAGCATACGGTGTTTGTCGATCTCGACTATCGCCGCGACATCGGCAGTTCCGGCTGGCAGGGCTTCGCGGGGATCAACGCCTATCTGCTTTCGAGCAGCTTCGCGCAGGTCCATAACCTTGCCGAAACCGGAGATTCGGTAGTGTCCGACCTGCGCATCGGGGCGCAGAACGACAATTTCCGGGTGCAGTTCTTCGTCCGCAACTTGTTCGACGAGACTGCTGTGAACCAGTTGATTCGCTTCGCCGATGCCAACCGTGATCTGCGCCGCAACTTCATCGCTGGCCTGCGTCCGCCGCGCCGCTTCGGCGTCATCGCAGAAGTGCGTTTCTGACGACAACCGCCTGCGCGGGCTGACGATCGGACGGCGGGGGCTTCGTGCCTCCGCCGTTCGCTTTTGCGGCGGAGTCAGGCGCGGGCGAGAACGGCTTTTGCGGCGGCTTCGGCGCTTTCGAGCGCGGCCTCCATCCCACTCGCCGCTTGCCCCAGATGCTCGCCGGCGAAGTGCAAGCGTGCGCCCCGATGCCGAACGGTCGCGGCGAGATCGGCGGCCATGCCGCTGCCGATATGGTGATAAATGCCCCGCGCGCCCGCATTGCGCTGCCAGCTGTATAGCCGCGCCACCCGCAGCTTGCCACGGGCGGAAGGACGCATGGCCTCGATCCGCTGCACAATCAGTTGCGCCGCATCCTCTGGCGCCATCCGGTCGAGAAGGTCTGCGCCTGCGCCGGTGGTCCACAATTTGAGCATCGGCGGATCGGACCCGAGCACGAACACGCGCCCGATCAGGGGGTCATCGGTCCATAAGGTCTGGGGGAGGCCGTCGTGTTCCCAGAACGGCTCGCTCGCGGCGATGAAGGCGAAGCTTGCACGGGTATAGGGCAGTTCGGCGATCATCCGCGCTGCGGCCGAGGGCAGCGCGGTTTCGAGCGGGATGTGGCGCAGCGCGGCAAACGGGATGGTGCAGATCGCCTGACCTGCGCGCAGGGTTCCTCCGGCCAGTTGCAGGGTCACCCCGTCCGGCTCCTCGCGCAAGCCTTTGACCGCCCCTCCAAGCCGCACTTCGCGACGCAACCTTGCTGCCATCGCTTCGGGCAGACGCTGTGACCCGCCTGCAATCATAGCGATCGGGCCGGGTTGGCTCGCATAGATCGCGAAGGTGCGGGCCAAGTTGAGCTGGGACATCGTCGCCAGATCGTTGCCGTTGAAATTGGCTGCAATCAGCCGCAGTGCCTCGTCGCTGGCACCGGCATGGCGCAGCGCCGCAAGCACGGGAATGTCGGTATCGGGCGAGGCATCAAGCCACTCGGAGGGGCTTGCCATCCGTGGGAACGCGCGCGCGTAATGGCGTAGCATCGCCGCCGGCTCGACCCCCCGCTCGCCATCGGGCAGGCGGTTGCCGGGGCTAGTCGGCCAGTCGCCGGGCGTGGCGACCGCGCCGTTCACCGCGTAAAGATTGCCCGGCGCATCGGCAATTCCCGCCCCTGCACCAGAGCCGGTTGGAAGGTCTATGCCGCTTTCGTCCGCGATCCGGCGCAGACGCGTATAGCCTGCACCGACCTGGATCCCCCCTGCCTCGGGCGCGCCGGGAAGGTCGCGCAAGGTGTGGAGCCGCCCGCCCAAGCGCCGCTCTGCCTCGATCACGATCACCGACAGTCCGGCGGCCTCGCACAGCCGTGCGGCGTGCAAGCCCGCAAGACCGGCGCCGATGATCGCGACGTCGGCCTCAGTCCGGCTGCGCGCAAATGCCGGGGCGGCCCCGGCAAGGATCGCGGCACTCCCCCCGGCGAGGAGAGCGCGCCGCGATGTTGCGATCACTGGCCTTCGCCTGACTTGCCAGTGCCGCCTGCTGCTTCGCGGGCCTGATCGGTCAGCATCTTGAACTTGGTCCAAGTCGTTTCATTCGGACGCATGTCGTCCTTGGGCGGAGCCTGTTCGTAGATCGGGTAATTGGCCCGGATTTCGTCCTTGAGAACGGCGGGAAGCTCCTCGAACCCGCCGGGCAGTTTGCGGCCCATGGCGTTGAAGACCATCTGGCCGGGGCGGCTGCCCATCTTCATCCACGGCGCCCAGCCGGATATACGCACCCAGCTGATCATCGGATAGGCAGTCGGCGCGCTGCTATCGTAGAGCTCGCTTTTCAGCGCGCCGAAATCGAAGATCTCCATCGCGTGATATTCGCCGCCGACATATTCTTGGTAATCGCCGGTGAGCGGGTTGGTGTAAAACAGCGGCGCCTCGAAGGGCATGAAGACGTAAGCCCCGGCCTCACGCAGGCTGCCGAGCGTGAACGGCGTTCCATCGGCGCTCAGGGCGAAATTCGGTCGTCCGTTGACCGGGTCATTGTGAATTTGCATCACCTCGACCGTCTCGCTGGTGTATGGGTTTTCCCATTGTCCGAGCACGTCTCCAGTCTTGGGGTCGAGCATCAGCATGACCTCGCGACTGACGAGTCGCCAACCCTTGCCGCGCTTTGGGTCATCGACCTCGACGCAGACGCGGATGTTCATGCCTTCGCCCTTGAACAACAGCTTGTCACGTACGCCCGGGCTGCGGCCGTAGACATTGCCTGACCAGTGATAGACGGCGGGCTCGTCTTCCGAAACACCGCACTGCAGGCGCTTCGAGATCTCGAGCGCATCTTGCGGATTCGCGGGGTCAAGCGTGCGAGCGCTGGCTGATCCGCCCCCCAGCATCACGCAGGCGGCCAGACCAGTAGCCAGAAGACCAAATTTCGTCGATGTCATCATTTCCCTCCAAACCAGCACCATATCTGGCATCTGCGCACACATTCACGCAATTCCTCCTTGACTTTAGATTTGTCCGGACAAATTGTGAAGCCTCAATTCTGATCAGTGCCACGTCGGCAAAAAGGACCAAAGAAGAAATCGTGTTTGCCGCTGCCAGCCTGCTGTTTGTTCCCGGATCGCGTGCCGACCGTTTTGCGAAGGCGCGCACCGCCGGCGCTGGACTTACCGTGATCGATCTGGAGGACGCGGTAGCGTCCGCCGACAAGGCAAGTGCGCGCGCCGCTGCGCTCGCCCAGTTGGATGGTGCGCCGCAAGGTTGGGCGATCCGGATCAATGGGGTGCGCACTGCGCCCGGGATTCGCGATCTTGCTTCACTGATTGATGGCAGCGTGATGCCTGAGACTTTACTGATCCCGATGGTCGAAGATGCCGGTGATCTCGCGGTAGTCGCCGGGGCTCTGGGTAGGCGGTGCCCGCAATTGATCCCGCTGATCGAAACGCCGCGCGGGCTGCGCCATGCCCTTGCTATTGCAGAACACCCAATGGTGGCCGCGTTGATGTTTGGCGGCGGCGATTTTTCGGCCGAGCTAGGTGTGGAACTCGCGTGGGAGCCGTTGCTTGCCGCGCGCCAACAAATCGTGCTTGCTTGTGCCGAAGCGCGCAAACCGGCGATCGACGTGCCGTTCATCCGGCTTGAAGACGAAGCGGGCCTTGTCGAAGAATGCGCCCGTGCGCGGTCAATCGGCTTTGCGGCAAAGGCGGCAATCCACCCGGCGCAGCTTGCGACGATTACGGCGGCTTTTCTCCCCAGCGAGGCTGAAGTTGCCGAAGCGCGCGAGGCGCTGGACGCTTACGAAGCAGGCGGCGGGCGGGCGATACGGTTCCGCGGGCGGATGCTCGAAGCGCCGTTCATCATCAGGTATCGCGCCATTATTGCGCGATATGAGGAGCAAGCGAATGCGTGACAGCTATATCGAGGTTTCCCCCGGCCGCTTTCGTGAAGTCCAAGGTCGGTATTTCGAAGATTTTGTGGTGGGCCATATCTATGAACACCGTCCCGGACGCACCATTACGGACGCTGACAATGTGTGGTTCACGCTGCTGACGATGAACACCCACCCTGCGCATTTCGATTACGAACTGTCTAAGGACACCGAATTCGGAAAGCCGCTGGTGGTCAGCCCGTTCACCATCGCGCTGATGACCGGTATGAGCGTGTCCGACACCAGCGGCAAGGCCGTCGCCAATCTCGGCTGGGACGAGGTGCGCATGGTGAAGCCGCTGTTCGTCGGCGATACGCTGTATTGCGAAAGCGAGGTTCTGGAAAAGCGCGAAAGCGCCAGCCGCCCGGAACAGGGCATCGTCACCTGCAAGACCATCGCGAAGAACCAGCACGGCGATATCGTCGCCCATTACAAGCGCACCGTGCTGGTATGGAAGCGCGGCTTCGGCGCGCTCGACAACTGATCTGACAACCCGCAAGGACTTTCCTATGGCAACTGCCGCAGCAATCGAAAACCAGATCCGCACCATCGATCCCGACGAAGAACGCGCCTTCATGGATGCGATCAACCGCTGGCTCGAACGCGAGGTTATTCCGGTAATCAAACACCACGATCACAATGATCTGTGGCCCGCCGAACTGGTTGCGCAGATGTCGGAGATGGGCCTGTTCGGCGCGACTATCGGGCAGGAATATGGCGGGCTGGGCTTGCCAGCCACCACCTATGCCAAGATCGTGATGCGCATTTCCAGCCACTGGATGGCGATCACCGGCATCTTCAACTCGCACCTGATCATGGCCGCAGCGGTCGAGCGGTTCGGCACGGCGCAGCAAAAGGCCAAGTGGTTGCCGAAACTCGCCACCGGAGAGATTCGCGGCGGGTTGGCGCTGACCGAGCCCAATGCAGGCACCGATCTGCAGGCAATCCGCACCGTGGCGAAGAAGGACGCCAACGGTGATTACATCCTGAACGGCACGAAGACCTGGATTTCCAACGCGGTGAACGGCCATTGTTTTGCTCTGCTGGCCAAGACCGATCCTTCGGCCGATCCGCGTTACAAAGGCATGAGCCTGTTCATCGCCGACAAGCGGGATGGCATTTCCACGGGCAAAAAGTTCGACAAGCTTGGCTACAAGGCGATCGACAGTGCCGAGCTGGTGATGGAGGATTACCGCATTCCTGCCGATCAGCTGATTGGTGGGGTTGAAGGGAAGGGTTTCTTCCAGGCTACCGGCGGGCTGGAACTGGGACGCATCAATGTCGCCGCGCGCGGGGTCGGGCTGGCCGAGGGAAGCCTGCGTCATGCGACGGAATATGCCCAGCAGCGTCACACGATGGGAAAACCGATCGCCGAACATCAGGCGATCCAGTTGAAGCTGGGCGACATGGTCACTCGCGCACGGGCTGCACGTCTGCTGACCCTCGATGCCTCGGAAGCCTATGACCGGGGCGAGCGCTGCGACAAGGAGGCCGGCATGGCGAAGTATTTCGCTTCGGAAGCGGCAGTCGAGAACAGTCAGGAAGCCATGCGCATCTACGGCGGCTATTCCTATTCCAAGGAATACGACATCGAACGCTATTACCGCGACAGCATGCTGATGTGCATCGGCGAAGGGACAAACGAAATGCAGCGCATGATCATCGCCAAGCAGCATCTCAAGGAAAACCCGGCCTGAGCGGGCGGCACGCAATGGAACCGGCACACGATCTTCCGCTCCGGGGTTTCCGGATCATCAGCGCCGAGCAATACGGCGCCGGGCCGTATGGCACGATGTTCCTTGCCCAGATGGGCGCCGAGGTCATCAAGATCGAGCCGCCCGGAAAGCCTGGCCCGGATGGCCAGCGGCGCGGCGGGGGTGACACCGCCCGCGCGGTCGGCCCGCATTTCCTGCGTCCCGGTGAAAGCGTCTATTTTCAGGCGTTCAATCTCAACAAGCGTTCCCTGACGCTCGATCTTGGCACCGAGGCGGGGCAGGAAGTGCTGCACCGGCTGGCGGCTGAAAGCCACGCGGTGGCCAACAACATGCGCGGCGATCTGCCCGCGCGGCTAGGGCTGGATTACGCTGCGTTGAAAGCGACCAATCCGGCGATCGTCTGCGCCCATCTTTCCGCTTACGGACGCGACAACGCGCGGGCGAAGTGGCCCGGTTATGATTACCTGATGCAGGCCGAGGCCGGTTATTGCCAGATCACCGGCGAGCCGGGCGGCGACCCGCAGCGCATGGGCCTGTCGATGGTGGATTTCATTACCGGCACGATCTTCTGCATTGGCCTGCTCGGCGCGCTGGTCGATGCGCAGCGCAGCGGCAAGGGACGCGACGTCGATACCGATCTGCTTTCGTCCGCCGTCCACCAGACCAGCTATCCGGCGCTGTGGTACATGAACAATGGCGACGAAACCCAGCGCACCCCGCGCAGCGCCCATCCCACCGCCACCCCCAGCCAGATGTTCCGTGCCAGCGACGGGTGGATGTTCGTGATGTGCCAACTGCCCAAGTTCTGGGATATTCTCACCACCCGCATCGGGCGCAGTGACCTCGCCGCCGATCCGCGCTTTGCCACCAATGCCGACCGGCTGGCGCATCGTGACGAATTGACACGGCTGCTCGATGCCGAATTCAGCCAGCAGCCGATGGCGTACTGGAAGGAACTGCTGGGCGGCCACGTTCCCGTCGCGCCGGTCTATGAACTGGGCGCGGCGCTCGACAATCCGTGGCTGGAGGAAATCGGCCTGCGCGACACGGTGGCCCATCCCGACGCGCCTGGTCTGAAAGTGCTCGCCAGCCCGCTCAAATTCGATGGCAAGCGACCACCCAACCGCGCCGCGCCGCTGCTGGGGGCCGATAGCGAGGATATTCTTGCCGATCTTGGCTATGACGAAGACGAGATTGCCCGCCTGCGCGCGGGCGGCATCGTCTGACGCGGGCCGGGCTGGAAGGGGTCGCAAGGATATGGGAAAACTCAGCGGCTTTCGCGTCATTGACCTGTCGCAATTCCTGCCGGGGCCAATGCTGACCGTGATGATGGCCGATCAGGGGGCTGAGGTCATCAAGGTCGAACCTGCAACGGGCGATCCCGCGCGCGAGCAGGCTCCGTTCGACAATTACGACGGCGCGCGCCATTCGGTGTGGTTCGCCAATCTCAACCGCGGCAAGCGCAGCGTCGTGCTCGACCTCAAAAGCGAGCCCGGCAAGGCCGCCTTGTGTGATCTGATCGCCGGAGCCGATGTCTTTGTCGAAGGCTTCCGGCCCGGCGTAATGCAGCGCCTCGGCTTTGATTACGCGGCGGTGAAGGCGATCCGCCCGGATATTGTCTATTGTTCGGTTTCCGCCTTCGGGCAGGACGGCGCGCTGGCGCATCATCCGGCGCATGACATGGCGGTGCAGGCGCTAGCCGGGTTCCTCAGCGTCAATGACGGGGCCGATGGAACGCCTGTGGTGCCAGGTGCGCCTAGCGCCGATCTTGCCGCAGGGCTTACCGCTCTCTCGGCAGTGCTGATGGCGCTCGTCGGGCGGGAACGCAGCGGTGAGGGTGCCTATATTGATTGCGCGATGTTCGACAGCCTGCTGCCGTGGTGCGCGCATACCGCCGGGAGCGCGATTGCAGGCGGCGAAAGTCCGAAATCGGGTTCGCAGCGCAGCCTTGGCGGGGCGGCGTTCTATCAGGTCTATCGCACTGCCGATGACGCCCATGTGGTTCTCGGCGGGCGCGAACTCAAATTTGCGCGCAACCTGCTGGGCGCGCTGGGGCGTGAGGATTTGCTGACGCTCGCCGAAGCGCCTGCGGGCGAACAGGGCGAGTTGATCGCGTTTCTGCGCGCAACCTTCGCCGCCAAGACCCGCAAGGCGTGGGTGCAATGGTTCGCCGATAAGGATGTGGCTTTTGCCCCCGTGCTCGATTTTCGCGAGGCGCTGGACGAGCCCCATGTCGCAGAACGCGGGCTGGTGGTGACGGGCGCAGATGGCGGAAGGCACATTGCACCTGCAATCCGCTTTGCCTGTGAGGAATGGGCGCCGGGCAGCGTGCCGATTTTGGGAGAAACCGGCGCGTGAGGCAGGGTTCAGGCCTCCACGTCGATATGCATCGCGTAAGCGAAACGGTCGCCGGGGTGATGGCTCACGGAAATTTCGAAAATCCGTCCTCTGGGATCGAAATAACAGCGCAGGATCCGCAGAACCGGACTGCCTTCCTCGACCTCAAGTTCGGCAGCGACCCGCGCACAGGCGGCAATCGCCTGAATGTCCTGCGTCACCTTGCCGATCTGCACCCCGGCAAGTTGCTCGATCTGGCTGAACAGCGTGCCTGCACCCAGATCGAGCGCGGCGACCGCGTCGCCAAGCATTTCGTGGAAAAAGGCGTCGGTCACGGCGATCGGCGGCGCATCACCTGCATGGCGACGCACCCCGTGGAACGCTGTCCATTCACCATGGGTCGGTTCGGCCAGTTGCACCGAGACCTCGACCGGCAGAGGCCCGCACCCCTGCAATTCGTATACCACTTCGCTGTCGCGCGCATATTGCAGCAATTCGCCCACGTTCGAGAGTGGCTGGTGGAGCGCACCGCCACGTGCGGCTGCGGGCTGCACCGTGGTACCCGATCCGCGCCGTCGCTGGATCAGCCCTTCGGCTTCGAGCCTGCGCAGCGCCTCGCGGATGGTGTAGCGGCTGACATCATACTTGCGGCACAGCACCGTCTCGGTTGGAAACTGGCGTCCGTTGGCGAAGTCGCCTTTCAGGATCGCTTCGCGCAACTCGCCCGCCAATTGCAGATAGCGCGGAATGCGCTGCGGCTTTGCCTCTTCGGCCGTGCTTGCCAAGGTATGCTCCAAATCTCTGGTGGCAGGGCTGATCCGGCGTGGTGACCGAACCGCTTCTGACCGGACTTGGGCGCAGATTAGCGCGCAGCGTAACAAAAGGCGAGCGTTCGCGTGCGCGGCTGCATCTGCTTGATTGGCTTGCCTGCGTCGCGGGTGCGCGCGGGAGTGAGGCTGCAGCTTTGGGAGCGACCATATCCTTCAACGGCTGGGAACGCGCGACCTATTGCGGCAATGTGCTGGAGATGGACGACGTTCATCGCACGGCGCTGCTGCACCCCGGCCCGGTAGTGTGGCCCGCTGCGCTCAGCATGGCGAGCGCGGGGATGAAGGCACGGCTTGATGCGGCGGTGCGCGGCTACGAGGCGATGATCGCCATCGGCGCGGCGTTTGATGCACATCACTACGCCCGCTGGCATCCGACCGCGAGCATGGGCGGATTTGGCGCGGCGGCGGCGTTCGGCTCGCTGATTGGCTTTGCGCCGGTGGAATATGCCCATGCGCTCGCCAATGCCGGGTCGGTGGCGGGCGGGCTGTGGCACATGCGCCATACCCCCGGTGTGCTGACCAAGCAGTGGCATATCCATCACGCGGTGCGCACCGGACGCGATGCGACGCTGCATGTGCATTTCGGCGCGACCGGGCCGCTTGACCTGCTCGAAGGGCCGCAAGGGCTGTTCGCGGCGATGACGCAGGCACCGGGCGCGCTCGCAGGGGATGATACGGGCTGGCTGATCCACGATGTCAGTTTCAAGCCGTTCGCCGCCTGCCGCCATGCCCACCCGGCGATCGATGCCGCGCTGGAACTGCGCGAAGCCGGAAGGCTGAACGCGCCCTTTCATGTCGAAACCTATGCCGACGCGCTGACCTTTTGCGACCGCCCTGATCCGCAAACCGAGCTGGAGGCGAAATTCTCGCTCCAGCACGCGGTCGCAGTGGTGGCCGACGGGCGCAAGGCCGAGCCGGAGGACTTTACCCCCGAAGCCATCGCCGCGCTCGCGGCGCTGCGGGCGAAGGTAAGCGTGGCCGAGGATGCTGCCTTCACCGCCCGCTACCCCGTGCATTTCGGCGCACGGGTCAACGGGCTGGAACTGGTCGACACGCTGGGCGATCCGGAACGACCCGTCAGCAAGGAACACATCATCGCCAAGATGCACAGCCTTGCGCGCCACGGTGGCCTTGCCGCCAGCGCGGCCGAGCGCGCGGTGCGGCTGGCGCTGGAGGGCGAAGATGGGGCCGCGATTGACGCGCTGCTTGAGGAGTGGATCCGGTGAGCGCCACTGCCGACCTGCTCGCCTTCGCCGGGGCTGATCATGCGCTGCCCGCAAGCGTGCGCGCCGATACGGTTCAGCTGCTGGCCGATACGCTGGCGGTCGGCGCGGCAGGGGCGCGCGCACCGAGCGCTGACGCCATTCTCACGGCGGCGCGGGCCATGGGCAGCGCGGCGGAGGCGCGACTGATTGGCACTGATGAGCGCCTGCCTGCCCCGGCGGCGGCTTTCGTCAATGGTTACCGCATCCACTGCCTTGAATGGGATGCGGTGCATGAAGCTGCCGTGGTGCACGCGCTCAGCACGGTGGTGGCGGCGCTGGGCGCGGCGATTGACCGGCGCGGGGGCTGTGATCCGGAAGCCGCGCTGGCTGCGCTCGCAGTCGGAGTGGATGTTGCTGCAGGCCTCGGGATTGCCGCTGACAGCCCGCTCACCTTTTTTCGCCCCGCAACGGCCGGGGTGATCGGCGCGGCGCTGGCAGTGGCGCGGATCGACGGCGCACCACTGGATGATACGCTCGGGCTTGCCTGTTCGAGCGCGGCGGGCACGATGCAGGCGCATGTCGAAGGACTGGCGACCCTGCCGTTCCAGATCGCCAATGCCGCGCGCGCAGCCGTGACGGCAAGCGATCTGGCGCGGGCGGGCTTTCCCGGCCCCAAGGATCCGCTCGAAGGCGAATTCGGCTATTTCCGCCTGTTCGATAGCGGCGATCTTGCCCGCTACACCCGCACCATCGGCACAGTGTGGCGGATCAGCGAGGTGAGCGTGAAGCCGTTCCCTTCGGGCCGGGCCAGTCATGCACTGGTCGGCGGGGTGCTTGAATTAGGCCTGCGGGCTGAGGACGTGAAGGCGCTCGAAATGTTCGTGCCGCCGCTTGTTCACCGCCTGATCGGCCGCGCTTATCGGCAGGACATGACGCCTGCCTACGCCCGGCTGTGCGGGCCGCTGCTGGCCGCGCTCGCCCTGCGCGACGGGGTGATTGATCCGCGCTGTTTCACGCCTGAAACCTTTGCCGATCCCGCGATTGCCGCGCTCGCTGCGCGGGTCACGATCCAGCCTGACGACAACGCCGATCCCAACGCCCTCAGCCCGCAGCGGATGGTGGTGCATGTCGCGGACGGACATATCGACATGGAGATCCCGCACACGCTCGGCAGTCCTGCCAGCCCGCTGTCGCCGGAGCAGGCCGGGGCCAAGCTGGCCCTCGCCCGCGACCTCGCCTCCGCCGATGCCAACCCGCGCATTTTCGATGATCCCCTCACCTACATGGCGAACCCCAGATGACCTACCCGACCTATTTCGAAGCGCTCGATCACCGCCAAATGCTTACCGACTATCCTGTCGGCGATGCGTTCACCGCGCGGTATCGCACCATGAGCAGGGACGAGCTGTTCGCCATTCAGGATGCGCAGTTCCGCAAGCTTATGGTGCGCGGCTGGCAAGTGCCGTTCTATCGCCGCCTGTGGGGCGCGCAGGGGATCCAGCCGGGGGACATTCGCGGCCTTGCCGACATCACGAAGCTGCCGGTCTATGACAAGAGCGCCCTGATGGCCTCGATTGCCGAATATCCGCCCTATGGCGAGTTTCACGGCATGGGCGATCCTGCGACCCGTGCGCCGACGATCTTCCACACCACGTCTGGCACCACCGGCAAGCCGCAGACCTTGATGTTCGGGCCAAAGGGGCGCGAGGTCGGCAACCTGCTGGTGGGCCGCATGTATCGCTGGATGGGGCTGGAGCCGACTGACGTGGTGCATTCGGTCTATGGCCACGGCATGATCAATGGCGGGCATTATATCCGCGAGGCGGTGACGCACTTCACCAATTCGGTGTTCCTGTCCGCAGGCACCGGGATCGAGACTCGCAGCGTCAATCAGGTGCGGCTGATGGCCGATTTCGGCGTCACTGCGATTGTCGGTTTCGTCGACTATATCCGCAAGCTGGCCGAGACTGCCGAGGCCGAGGGGCTGTTTGACAAGATCGCGATCAAAATGATTATCGGCCATCTCGGCACCGAAGACCGCGCCAGCACCGAGGCAGCATGGCACGGCGCAAAAGCCTATGACTGGTATGGCGTCGGCGACACCGGCAGCATCGCGGGCGAAGGGCCGGAGCGTGATGGGATGTATGTGTGGGAGGATGCGCAATATCTCGAACTGCTCGACATCGAAAGCGGCGCGCCGGTGGCGCGGGGCGCAACCGGGGACATGGTCGTCACCTGCCTTTACAAGGACGATATCGCCCCCTGCATCCGCTTCAACACCCACGACATCACCCAAGAACTGGATGGGCGCGGCGAAATCGTGTTCAAACGCATCGCCGGGTTCAGGGGGCGCAGCGACAACATGGTCAAGTTGCGCGGGATCAATGTCTTCCCCCATGCCATCGGCGCGATCATTGAGAACCGTGCGGATATGACCGGCGAGTATGTGTGCCACCTGCGGCGCGATGCGAGCCAGAAGGATCACATGACCGTGACGCTGGAAAGCCGCGGCGGCAGCGATGTGGGCGACCTTGCCGACCTGCTGCGGCGCGGGTTGGGGGTCGAAGTCGAGGTGGTGCTGGTCGCCCCTGGCGAAACGGCGGCTGCGACCGAGATCGATACCCGGCAAAAGCCGCTGCGGCTGATCGACGGGCGCGGGGTGTAAGGGCGCGATGATCGATTTTGATGCTCTGGAAGCGGCTAATGCCCCGCTGAACGCCTTCAGCGATTTCGACCGCGCGGCGCAGTGCGGCGAGGGGGCGCTCGCCGGGATGACTATCGGGGTCAAAGCCAATATCGCGGTTGCCAGAATGCCGTGGCACGCGGGCCTCGCCGCCTTCGAAACCCGGCTGGCGACGCGCGATGCGGATGTGGTCGCGCTGCTCAGGCAGGCGGGCGCGGCGATCATCGGCGTGCTCAATATGGAGGAAGCCGCGCTCGGCGCGAAGAGCGACAATCCCCATTTCGGGGCGGTGCAGAACCCGCACCGGATCGGCTGGTCGCCCGGCGGCTCATCAGGCGGAAGCGGGGCGGCGGTGGCGGCGGGGCTTTGCGATGCGGCGCTTGGCACCGACACTATGGGCTCGGTGCGCATCCCGGCAGCGCATTGCGGCATCTACGGCTTCAAGCCCGCGACGGCGAGTGTCAGTCAGGAAGGGCTGGAACCGGCCGACCTGTCGCTTGACGCGATTGGCCCAATGGCGCGCGATCTCGCAACGCTGGAGCGGGTTGCAAGGGTGATGTCGGGCTTTGGCGATGATCCACTGGAGGGCAGAGGCGCCACGCTGGCCGAGCATGGAGTGGAGGTGCATCCCGAAGTCGCGCTCTGCTTCGATACCGTGCTGGCGGCGCTGGGCACCACCCCGCAGCCGATTGCGCTCAGCCACCCGCAAAGCCGTATCCGCTTCGCCGGATTCATTGGCGTCTCGCGCGAAATGGCCGAACATCTGCGCGGGGTCGGCACTTCGGAACGGCTCGCAAAGCTGCTGACCTTTGGCCCGCGCCGCAGCCTTTCCGACTGGGCCGAAGATCGCGCAATTCTTGACCGCATCCGCGACGAAGTGCGCGCTCTGATCGAAGATCACGGCTTTCTGATCATGCCGACCGTTCCCAACCCGCCATTCCCGCACAGCGACCCGGAGCCCGCCGCGCAGGCCGATTTCACCTGTCTCGCCAATATCGCGGGCCTGCCCTCGATCAGCCTTCCTGCAGGCTGGACCTGGAACGGCCTGCCGATTGGCGTACAACTGGTCGGCCCGGCAGGCGCGGAGACCCGGCTGTTCGCGCTGGCCCGCCAGCTTGACGACACACTGCGGGCCTATCGCCTGCCCAGCCAAGGAGCCTGAACCATGCGCATTATCTGTCTGTTCAATCTGAAGCCCGAAGCCAGCATCGCCGAATATGAGGCATGGGCGAAAACCCGTGATATTCCCGGCGTGAATGCGCTCGGATCGGTGACGAACTTCACTGTCCACAAGGCTACCGGCGTGTTCGGCGATGACTCGGCAACCCCGCATTTCAAGTATATCGAGGTGATCGACATCACCGGCATGGACGCCTTCATCGGCGATATTTCGACCGAGGATTTCCAGGCCGCCGCCGCGCCGTTTCAGGGCTTTGCCGATGGGCCGCAATTCATCCTGACTGAGGATTTGTGACATGACCGGCGCGTTTGCGGGCAAGACCATCGTCGTTACCGGATCGGGCAAGCAGAAAGGGCTGGGGCAGGGCATATTGCAGGCCTTCGCCGATGCAGGCGCGAATTGCGTCGTGTCCGACCGCGAGACCGATGATGAGGCGACAAGCGTAGCGGAAGATCTGCGCGCGCGCGGGGCCGAGGTCGCGATCATCGCCTGCGACGTGTCGAAAGCAGAGGATTGCCGGGCGCTGATCGCGCAGGCGGTGGAGCGGTTCGGCAGCGTCGACATCCTCGTCAACAATGCCGGGATCGGGTTCAAGATGAAGCCGCTGCTGGAGGTCGAGACGGCCGACGAATGGGATCAGGTGATCGCCGTGAACCTGTCCGGTGCGTTCTATTGCACACAGGCCGCCGCGCGGGCGATGGTTCAGCAGGGTCAAGGTGGGCGGATCATCAACATTGCCAGCCAGGCCGCCAAGACCGGCTTTCCGCACCTGCCTGCCTATGTCTCGTCCAAGCACGGGATGGTCGGCCTGACGCGGGCGAGCGCGGTGGAGCTGGGCAAGCATGGTATCACCGTCAACGCGGTGTGCCCCAACCATGTCACCACGGGCCTTGGCGCGCAGCAGAATGAATATTTCTCCAAGCTGCTCGGCTTTGCCAAGGTGGAGGACTATCTCACCAACATGGCCGCCAAAAACCCGATGGGCCGCCCCGGCCTGCCGTCCGATACCGCAGCCGCCTGTCTTTGGTTGGCGAGCGACGCGGCTTTCTATGTCACTGGCGAGGCGCTGAATGTCTCGGGTGGGGAGGAGATGCACTGATGCCGCTCGTCGAAGAAAGAATGGATTGGCCGAACGGCGCGAAACTGGCGCTCAGCGTTGTCGTCAATGTCGAGGAAGGCAGCGAAATGACGATCGCGCGCGGTGATCGCGGGATGGAGCCGGTTGACGAGCTGGGCGTGTTCGTCAAATCGAAGATGCGCAACTACTCCAACGAATCCAATTATCTCTACGGGATCAAGGCAGGCGCGCCGCGGATCATCACACTGCTGAAACGCTATGACATCATGGCGAGCTGGACGGTTGCTGCGCTCGCCCTCGAAAACCACCCCGAAATAGCCGAGGCCATCATCGAGCTGGGCCACGAACCCGTCAGCCACGGCTATCGCTGGGTGCACCAGTTCAAGATGGACGAGGCTGAGGAGCGCGAATTCATCCGCAAGGCCGTGACCAGTATCGAGCGCACCTGCGGGGTGCGGCCCTTTGGATGGTTGTCGCGATACCTGCTGACCGACAATACCCGCCGGTTGCTGGCCGAAGAAGGTTTCACTTATCACATGGACGATTACAGCGGTGACGTGCCGTTCTGGGATCGCGAGACTGTGCCGGGCAGGCCGATGTGCATCGTCCCCTACCAGCTAGACAATAACGACATGAAGATGTGGACCGACCCGGCTTTGACCCCGCAGCAGTGGCTTGATTATGCCAAGGCGAACTTCGATCAAGTCTACCGCGAAGGCGAGGAGGGCAACCCCAAGATGATGAGCCTTGGTCTGCATCTGCGCATCATCGGGCGACCGGGGCGGATCTGGGCGCTGGAGGAATTCTTCCGCCACGTCCGCGCGCACGAAGGCGTGTGGGTGACGACCCGCAAGGCGATTGCCGATCACTTCATGGCAATCCACCCGGCATGAGCCTGCGCCTGACCCGCGAAGGCGCGGTGGCGCGCCTGCTGATCGACCGCGCCGACAAGCGCAACGCGTTCGACATGGCGATGTGGCAGGCGCTGCCCGCGCTGGTGGCCGAGGCGGTGGCCGATCCGGCGGTGAAGGTGCTGGAAATCCGCGCCTCCGCGCCCGGCACCGCCTTTTGCGCAGGGGCGGATATTCGCGAACTGCTCGCCAACAAGGATGATACCGCATGGCGCGCGGCCAATCAGGCGGCGATCAACCACGCGCAATATGAACTCGCCCGCGCCGATATCCCCACCATCGCCTTTGTCGAAGGCGACTGCGTGGGCGGCGGCTGCGGCATCGCGATGGCTTGCGATATCAGGGTAGCGACCCCGGCGGCGCGGTTTGGCATTACGCCTGCCAAGCTCGGTCTGGTCTATCCGCTGCACGATGTGAAGCTGCTGGTCGATCTGGTCGGGCCGGGGCAGGCGAAACGGATGCTGTACACCGGGGAATTGCTCAGCGCAGATGAAGCGCAGCGGATCGGGTTGGTCGAGATTGTCGCCGATAGCAGCGATGCACTCACAGCGCAGATCGCCGCCGCCTCGGGCAGCAGCGCGCGCGCGATCAAGGGTTTCGTGCGCCGCGTGCTTGATGGACAGGTGGCGGATGACGCAGAAACGCTGGCGGTGTTCGCAGCGGCCTTCACCGGCCCCGACTTTGCCGAAGGCACGAGTGCTTTTGTCCAGAAACGCAAGCCGGAGTTTTGATCATGACCATTCCCCACGGCACAATCATGGGCGGGCTTTCGACGGTGCCGGATCTCGAACAGGGGCTGGCTGCCTATGCCGGAGTGCTGGGACTGGAATTGGTCGAGCGTGGCACCCTATCCACTGATCTCGCCGCCAGCTGGGGCTGCCGGGCCAATGCCGGATCGCCCTATGCCGTGCTGCAGCCGACCAGTGGCGCGCCGTGCTGGTTCCGACTGGTCGAGCAGCCGTCTCATCCCAGTTTCAAACCGACCACCACCTATGGTTGGGCGGCGTTCGAGACGACGGTGGAGGATGTCTGGCGCTGGCCGGATGCGCTGCCTGCAGACCTGTTTACTATCGTTGGCCCGCCCAAGCTGCTGAAGAATATCGAGCCTGCCTTCATCCCAATGCAGGCCTTGGGAACGGGGCGCGAGATGATCTACCTCAATCAGGTGCTCAGCGACTTGCCCGACACAGATTTGCCGCGTGCGGAGGCGCCGGTGGATCGTATCTTTATCGTGGTGCTTGCCGCGCCTGATCGCAATGCCAGCATTGCCTGGTATTGTGATCACATCGGGCTGACGCGCGGAGCCGATTACACGCTGCCTTACAGCATGATCAACGACGCCTTCGGTCTTGCGCCGGAAACGCAGACGACCATCACCATGGTTAGCCATGGGCGAATGCCGATTGTGGAGGTTGATGATTATCCCGCCACCGCGATGTCGCGCGCGCGGCATGACGGGATGCTGCCGCCGGGCAATGCGCTGGTGACGCTGGCGGTGCGCGACCTTGATGCCTGTACGGCGCAGTGGATTTCGCCTCCCACTGCGCGCGACGGCGCGCTCTATGAGGGCCGCCGAGCAGCCACAGCGATTGGTGCAGCGGGCGAGCCGGTCGAATGTGTTGAGGTGGGGGTGTGAAACTCTACGCCTTTGTCTGCCGGGATGGTGAAAGCAGCGCGCCGATGCGCGAGGCGGCGCTTGCTGCGCACCTCGATCATGTTTCGGCGCATATCGATCACTATGCCGTTGCAGGGCCGTTAAAGGACGGCCCGCTTACCGTCGGGTCGATGCTGGTGATCAAGGCGCGTGATGCTGCCGAGGCTCAGGCACGTTTCGAAGCCGATCCCTATTTTGCCGCCGGTGTGTGGGACAGCGTGATGATGGACGAGTTTCGCGCCGTCGCCGGGGAATGGGTCGGCGGCGCAGCGTGGCAACGCTAAGCCTAGCAAAGCCGCGTTAGTTGCCGCTTCGGGTGCAACTGCCCTGCATCCAGCGCAGGTTGACCCCAATGAGTGAAGCTTCGGGCGATGCCCAGCTGTAGCTTTCGGCGCGTTCTGGATCGTCCCTGTGGACATAGAGCACCAGCGAAGGCTTGTTGCGGCTGCCTTTCGCCCACGTGACGTTCCGCAGGCGGATCGAGACGTCGGGGGCGATCCCGGCGCCGGGAATGGTCACGCGCCCACCCTGGTCGAAGCTCATGAGACCACCGGTAAAAGTCCAATCCGGCGCGCCGTCGGGCTTGGCCGCGAACTTGCGCACCGAGACCCAGCAGGTGAAGGGGTGTCCGCGGCGAAGCTTGCTGCCCGCGATCTGCCAGCCCGACCCATCGTCACGCCGCGCGAGGCCGGGTATCGGGCCCACTTGCCAATCGCCTTGCGGAACGCCGAAGGCGTCGATCACCCGCCACTGCGCATCCGCGCTAATCTCAAAGAACATTGGCTCGGGCCGCGGCCGGCCTTCCTCTTCGGCGAAATAGCTGTCTTCGGTATTGGTCCAGATGCCGGCGGGCATGGTGTCCTGCGCCTGCACGACACAGGGCGCGAGCAGCACGAAGGCGGCGGAAAGCGAGCGCATCAATCTCATGGCCCTTGTCTAAAGCAATGCAGCGTGGTTGAAAAGATGTCCGGACAAATTGCAGGTAGGGGAGCAGCAATGCGCAGGATTATCACGGCAGCGATCATCGTCTTGGCGGGGCTAGCGGCGGGTTCGCTCGCGGCCGCGCCTCCCGAGATAAGCCCGCGCGAAGTGGTCGAACGCGCCGTTGCCGTGCATGGCGGGGCGCTGTGGCTCGATCCCGCCACACTCGAATTGGCGGGCAGCGCGATCTTCTATGATTCTGTCACGGGCGCCGTTCGCAGCACGGCTGACGATTACCGCATGTGGCGCACCTTCGAGGGCGGGCGCACAGCTGCACACGAGGCTTCGGGCAAGGTGCGGATCGTGGCGAAATCGGGCAACAAGGTTCTGTTCGAGATCGGCTATGACGGTGAGACCACCTGGACTGAACGAGGGGTGATGCCCCGCGCTGAGGCGGATGCCTATTGGGCCAGCAATTTCGGTTTCGGTATCATTCGTTCCGTGCTGGAGCAGGGCTTTGAACTCCACCACGCCCCGGCACGCGAGATCGGCGGGCGCAACACGAACATCGTCCGCATCCGCGACCCGGAGGGCCAGCAAACGCTCTTCGGCTTCGATGCTGAAAGCGGCTTCATCACCTACATGGCCTTCGATGCGCCGCTCGGCTGGCACGAACGGCTCTACAGCGATTTTATCAGGCTGGAAAACGGCTGGGTGCAGGCGCGGCGGGTGACGTTGATCTATGACGGAGTCATTGCCAATTCGGTGTTCTGGAGCGAGACCTGTGTGAACAAGACGCTTGATCCCGCACTGTTCCGACCGCCCGTGCCTTGACCAGCTCAGGTCAGCGTCACCGGGCGCGAGGCAATCATTTCCTCCATCACGAAATGGCCGGTGACCACTGACAGATCGAACCCGTCGACCAATTGCTGATAGAACCGGTCATAACCTCTAATGCCTTCAGTGACGACCTTGATGAGGTAATCCCACTCTCCCCCAATACGGTAGAGATCAACCACGCCTGGGATGCGCGCGACGTGGTGCTTGAAGGCGACGGCCCAGTCCTTGGCATGATGCGGGGTCTTGATCATAACGATCACCACCAGATCAAGGCCCAACCGGGTCAAATCGACATCGGCCCGCTGCCCGCGCAGCACGCCTTCGGCCTGCAATCGCTGAAGCCTGCGCCAGCAGGCGTTCTGCGATAAGCCGACCTCTTCGGCAAGCGCACGCTGGCTCAATGAGGCGTCGGTTTGGAGTGCCATCAGGATCTTGCGATCAATCCGGTCAATTTCGACAGGTTCGGTGGTCATATGATCGGTTATACAGCCCATATTTCCGAAAATCGGTAGTGAAATCCTGCGCTGACTGGCCGAAACACTGCGTATGACCAACATACACCCCTGCTCCGATCTGCACCAGTCGCAGGCCCTGTTCGATGCTTTCCGCGCTGATATTCGCGAGAAGCTCGCGCGCGGCACGCTGGCGCAGTCGATTATCGGCAAGAGCAGGAGCGTGGACGGCCCGCGCGGGCCGCAGCCGCTGCTCTATGCCGATTACGCCGCTTCGGGGCGGGCGCTGCGCGAGATTGAAGATTTCGTGCTCGAACATGTGCTGCCGGTCTATGCCAACCCGCACACGCAGGCGTCGTGGTGCGGACGCTCGATCAACGCCTTGCGACGGGTGGCACGGGCCGAGGTTGCGCGGTTTTGCGGGGCGGGTGCGGATGATGCGGTAATCTTCGCCGGATCGGGCGCGACAGCGGGCTTGCAGAAACTGGTGCGGCTGTTCGGGGTCGATCAGCGCGAAGGTGATGGGCAGCGCGCCCTGGTGCTGCTCGGCCCGTATGAGCATCATTCGAACCTGCTGCCATGGCGCGAAAGCGGGGCAGAGGTGATCGAATTGCCCGAGGACGCGGCGGGCGGGCCGGATCGCGCCGCCTTGGCCGACCATCTGGAACGCGGCGCAGGCCGCCGGATCGTCGCCGCCTTTTCCGCCGGATCAAACATCACCGGCGCGCTCACCGACGTCGAGCAAGTTTCGCGCATGGTGCAGGCGGCGGGCTGCAAGGTGATCTGGGATTTTGCCGGGGCGGCGTCCTACATCACGATGCAGATGCAGCCTGCGCCTGATGTGCTTGTCGATGCGCTGGTGTTCTCGCCGCACAAGTTCGTCGGCGGCCCGGCGTCATCGGGTGTGCTGGTGGTGCGGCGCGATGGGGTGGTGCTGGACAAGCCCTCTGCGCCCGGCGGCGGCACGGTCAACTTCGTGTCGCCGGGCGGGCAGGATTACCTCGCCGATCTTGCCGCGCGAGAGGAACCGGGCACGCCCAATGTCATCGGCGATATTCGCACTGCGCTCGCATGCATCGTCCGCTCCGCGATGACCGAGACGGGGCTGGATGCCCGTGCCGAGGCGATGTGCCGCGCGGCGCTGGCACGCTGGCGGGCCAATCCGCGCATTGAAGTCCTGGGCCGGGCAATGTCCGCACACCTGCCGATCGTCTCGTTCCGGTTGAGGGACGCTGACGGTGGGCTCGTTCACCACCAGCTTGTCACCCGCATCCTGAGCGACTGCTTCGGCATTCAGGTGCGCGGTGGGTGCGCCTGCGCTGGCCCCTATGTCCACCGCTTGCTCGGTATTGACGACGCGCAATCTCGGACCATTCATCGGGCGATCCGATCCGGTGCAGAACTCGAAAAGCCCGGCTTCGTACGAGTGAATTTCTCTTGCCTAATGAGCGATGCGGAGCTTGCTACGCTCATTGCCGGCGTGGAGCAGGTGGCCAAAGATGACGACAGCCTGGCTCGCCATTTCGTCGCTGACCCGGCCTCTGCCATATTTGAGCCTGTGGCAACCTAAAGTCCGCAGGAGGTGCTGTTTTGCCTGTCGGGCGACAATATGTAACGATGCCACTGCGGACGTATTACACCAAGAATAATGCTGCATGAGAAAGCGGCGTGGGATGCTGCGAGCAACCGGAGCCTGAACTTGGTCGTCGGGGCAAGCTGTGCGCCATCATGTTATCACCGTCGGCCAAGTCTAACATTAACATAATGTATGTTATCACGAACATCGTGCCGCTCACGATCCGTCTATCAACGGCACAAAGTATGCGATGCTAAGCGGTAGGGCACCGGGGCACATCGGGATCAACTCCTCATCTCTCTCCAACCACGGCTCGGGCATCTATAGCGCCTC
>JBBRVR010000011.1:0-51432 GCA_038246695.1 Sphingomonadales bacterium | reverse complement strand
TGCCCGCGATGCTGAGCCGTTCGTGATAGCAGAAGCGCGGGATTTCCTTGCCCGCAAGCTCGCACGCCTGCAGCACGGTGGCGCCTGCGGGGACCTCGATTTCCTGACCGTCTACGGTGACTTTAGGCATAGGTCGTATCCGTAATAATCGTTTTTCTATCCATCAGGATCGCTCCTTTGCGAGAGCGTCCATCTGGCTGAGGACTCGGTAGAGACTGTGAGCCAGCATCGAGCGGAGAGAAGCAGCGTCGAAAGAGAGCTGAACACCATCCATGAGGCATGGGCCAAACGAAGGTGCTAGATCGGAAATCGCGGTCATCTCGGCATCGCTGGCTGGTTCGGAGTCCATAAGAAGATACACCAACAGCCCTTTGGATTGGACGACACACATAGCGAAAGTTTCACTGCCATTGCGGGGTGTCAGTCCAGAGTAGCTCCAATCTTCGGGGGTAAGCTTGTCGATGCGCGCAACATCGTCTCCGCCGTAGTTTTTCTTGATGAGAATTTCCGAAAATGCGCCCACCGCAGTAGCCACGTCGAAACCCACCTGCGCATTCCCCAATTTAGAAAAGCATTTCCGATCGCGCGCATTCGTCACAACTGAGCGACGGGTCATGAGGGTACTGACCGCCTTGAGCTGCTCATGACTGTAATAGGGCAGCAACGCGACCTCGCGCGCACCGCGAGGGTCGAGAGAAAAACTGCAAAAAAGATGGGCGTGGATTGCCGGCCTGGACTGCTCCGCATCGAGAGGGCTGGTAGGAGGTTCCAGCCGCTGCTCGGCCGCATGAACCCACGATCCGGTCGGCAGGTCAGGGGACGCTGAAACTGGCGCACTCATCCATGAAAAAGCAAGCGCAGCGCCGCCCAGCGCCCCTCGAAAAAGGTGATTGAGATTGGTCACTCTGCCGCCTCTCTCGTTTCTGCCGTAAACCGCGCGTTGTGCTCATGAATGCGCCGCTCCAACTCAGGCCGGAAATGCCGGATCAGGCCTTGGATCGGCCAAGCCGCCGCATCGCCCAGCGCGCAGATGGTGTGGCCTTCTACCTGCTTGGTCACTTCGTGCAGCATGTCGATTTCCACGATTGCTGCATCGCCGGTGCGCAGGCGCTCCATCATGCGCCACATCCAGCCCGTCCCTTCGCGGCAGGGGGTGCACTGGCCGCAGCTTTCATGCTTGTAGAAATACGAGAGGCGGCTGATCGCGCGCACAATATCGGTGGACTTGTCCATCACGATCACGGCTGCGGTGCCGAGGCCCGAGCCGAGTTCCTTCAGCCCGTCAAAATCCATCGGCGCGTGGCGTATCTGTTCGGCGGGAACCAGCGGCACGGACGAACCGCCGGGGATCACCGCGAGCAGATTGTCCCACCCGCCGCGAATGCCGCCGCAGTGCTTTTCGATCAGTTCCTCGAACGGGATGCTCATCGATTCCTCTACCACGCAGGGCTTTTCGACATGGCCGCTGATCTGGAACAGCTTTGTGCCCTTGTTGTTATCTCGCCCAAAGCTGTTGAACCACGAAGCCCCGCGCCGCAGGATCGTCGGCGCAACCGCGATGCTCTCGACATTGTTGACTGTGGTCGGGCAGCCATAGAGGCCTGCGCCCGCCGGGAACGGAGGCTTCAGGCGCGGCTGGCCCTTCTTGCCTTCGAGGCTTTCGATCATCGCGGTTTCTTCGCCGCAGATGTATGCGCCCGCGCCGCGGTGCATGAACACGTCGAAATCGTATCCGGTCGCGCATGCGTTCTTGCCGATCAGCCCGGCGTCATACGCCTCGTCGATGGCGGCTTGCAGCACCTCGGCTTCGCGAATGTATTCGCCGCGAATGTAGATGTAGGCGGCGCGCGCGCGTATCGCGAAACCGGCGACCAATGCGCCCTCGATCAGCTTGTGCGGATCGTGGCGCAGGATTTCGCGGTCCTTGCAGCTGCCCGGCTCGGATTCGTCGGCGTTGATGACGAGGAAGCTGGGCCGACTATCGGCCGAGCTTTTGGGCATGAACGACCATTTGAGGCCGGTGGGAAAGCCCGCCCCGCCCCGTCCGCGCAGCCCGCTGGCCTTCATCTCTTCGATGATGGCGTCCTGCCCGCGCTCGATAATCGCCTTGGTGTTGTCCCAATCGCCACGCGCCTGCGCTGCCTTCAATCCAGCGGACTGAAAACCATAGACGTTGGTAAAGATGCGGTCCTTATCGGCCAGCATTGGTCTGTTCCTTGTCGCTCTGGCCCTTGTCGCTCTGGCCCTTGTAGCTCTGGCCCTTGTTCTTCAACTTCCTGATCCGCGCGAGTGAGAACACCTGCAGCGCCAGCCCGGCCGCCATGAAGGCGATCCCCAGCGGCGCCTCGCCCGTTGCGGACAGAAACGCGCCGAGGGCAAAATTGATGAGGCCGCCCATCGCCATGAAAACCACAAGCCTGTCCATCAGCCCAGCGCCCCTTGCTGCCAGAGCCCTGCGAGCACCGCCAGAATCACCAGGATGACGCCCACGCGAACGAGGCCCATCAGCACCTTGTAGGCGATGAACGCGAGCACCAGCGCGACGATGATCGAGACAAATTCCATGTGTTACCACTCGCCCCGGTAATCGTGGTTGGCGTCAACCATTTCCTTCAATGTGGTCGGCCCGCCCGAGGGTTCGGAGGTGTGGCGACCCGGCTCCTGCGTCCCCGCCTTGGGCGTCTCGCCCGCTGCGAGCGCATCCAGCACAGCGTCGAGGCGTTCTGGCGTCAGGTCTTCGTAATTGTCATCGTTGATCTGGACCATCGGCGCGGTGGCGCAATTGCCCATGCATTCGACCTCGGTGAGGGTCCACAGGCCGTCTGCCGAGACCTCACCCTTGGCCATGCCGCGTTTCTTGCAGGCCGCAATAATGTCGTCGCTGCCGCGCAGCATGCATGGCGTGGTGCCGCAGACCTGCACGTGGAATTTCCCGACTGGCACAAGGTTGTACATGAAGTAGAACGTCGCAACTTCGAGCACGCGGATCGCTGGCATTTCGAGATACGTAGCGACATACTCAATCACCGGCATGGGCAGCCAGCCCTGCGTATCGGTCTCTGAGCCAACCTGCCGCTGCGCGAGGTCGAGCAGCGCCATCACCGCCGATTTCTGGCGGCCTTCCGGGTACTTGGCGATGTGATAATCCGCCTTGGCCTTGTACTCTTCCGTCCAGGCAAAAGTGCCCCAGCGCGCGCGGAGTTCAGGCGTGTCGGGTGCTGTGTGACGATTAGCCATTAGACGGAACCTCACTCAGGCGTCCACTGATCAAGCCTTGGCGGCGGCCACCGGCCGAGACTAGGAGACCGTCCCTGAATGAGAAGGTTACATTAGAATAGCCTGCGCCGTCAGTTTCGGTGAATTCGATTGTCACCTCAATTGGTGCACAAGCATCTTGCCGAAAGTTCATATAATCCCAGCCCGGATAGCGGAATGCGTCCGCAGCCAATCGCTGACCGAGAGCAAAAGCACCCTCGGCACCAACCCCAAGGGGGACAACCACATCACCGGAAATAAGGGCGAACTTAGCATCCCCTGCAATAAGGCGCCCCAAAGTGTCGCGGTTCTGGGACTTCGCAGCCGCGACAATCGCCAAGCTACGTTGAATGTATGCCTCATACTGCGTCTGGGCGTCCGTCGCTCCTGTGGGAGCGGCACAAGCTGCGGCAGTCGCGACGGCTAACACAACACTCACCGGTCACACTCCCCGAACACCACATCGAGAGCGCCCAGAATGGCGGTTGCATCCGGCAGCATGTGGCCCTTGCTCATGAATTCCATCGCTTGCAGGTGCGAGAATGCCGTCGGGCGGATTTTGCAGCGATAGGGTTTGTTCGATCCATCGCTGACCAGATAGACGCCGAATTCGCCCTTGGGGCTTTCGGTCGCGACATAAACTTCGCCTGCGGGCACGTGGAAGCCCTCTGTGTAGAGCTTGAAGTGGTGAATCAGGCTTTCCATCGACTGCTTCATCTCAGCCCGCTTTGGCGGGACGATCTTGTTGTCGCTGCTCGCAATCGGGCCGGAGGGCATATCGCGAAGGCACTGCTTGATGATCTTGGCGCTCTCGCGCACCTCAGCGACGCGCACCATGAACCGGTCGTAGCAATCTGAATTGGTGCCAACCGGAATGTCGAATTCCATGCGGTCATAGACATCGTAGGGCTGCGATTTGCGCAAATCCCACGGAAGGCCCGCCGCGCGGATCATGGGGCCGGAAAAGCCCCAGGCAATCGCATCGTCGCGGCCTACAACCGCGATATCGACATTGCGCTGTTTGAAGATGCGGTTGTCGATCACCAAGCTCATCGCGTCGTCGAACAGCTGGAAGAACCGGTTATCGAGCCAGTCGCCAATATCCACCAGCAGTTTTTCGGGCACATCCTGATGCACACCGCCGGGACGAAACCAAGCGGAGTGCATGCGCGCACCGCTAGCCCGTTCAAAGAACGTCAGGCAATCCTCGCGCAGATCCATGATCCAAAGGTTGGGCGTGAACGCGCCAACATCCAGCACGTGCGCGCCCATGTTGAGCATGTGGTTGCAGATGCGGGTCAGCTCGGCGAACAGCACGCGCAGATATTGCGCGCGGATCGGCACTTCGAGATCGAGCAGCTTCTCTATCGCGAGCACATAGGAATGTTCCTGACACAGCGGCGAACAATAATCGAGCCGGTCGAAATACGGCAGCGCCTGAAGGTAGGTCTTCTGCTCGATGAGTTTCTCGGTGCCGCGATGCAGCAGTCCGATATGCGGGTCGATCCGCTCGATCACTTCACCGTCCAGCTCCATCACCATGCGCAAAACGCCGTGCGCGGCGGGGTGCTGCGGGCCGAAATTGATCGTGTAATTGGTGATGACGTTGCCATCGGTGGTGGGCGATTGTTCGATCTTCATGGTCTATTCCTCGCCGCCTCCGTGTTCTTCGCCTTCGATCTCCACCTCGATCATGTCGGGCGGGACGGCATCGGTGCCTTTGGCGGCGTTTTCCTCGGCCAGAGCGCCGGCGCCGGTATCGGCGGGCGTTTCTGTAACCTTGGGCTTGTCGACATGCGGCGACCCGCGCGATTTCTCATCGCCGGGCAGATCGTAGTCCGCACCCTCCCACGGTGAGAGGAAATCAAACGTGCGCATATCCTGCGCCAGTTCCACCGGCTCGTACACGACGCGCTTCTCTTCCTCGGAATACCTGAGTTCGGTGTAGCCCGTCATCGGGAAATCCTTGCGGAACGGGTGCCCTTCAAAGCCGTAATCGGTGAGGATGCGGCGCAAGTCCTGATTGCCGGCGAAAGTGACGCCGAACATGTCGAACACTTCACGCTCCAGCCAACCGGCATTGGGCCACAGCGTTGTAACGGTCGGAACAGGTGTGTTCTCGTCCGTCGAACACTTCACCATGATACGGTGGTTCTTCGTCAGGCTGAGCATCATGTAGACAACCTCGAACCGCTCGGTGCGATCCGGGTAATCCGCGCCTGCAATTTCCATCAGCTGCTGATATTTGTGATCATCGCGCAGGGTTTCCAGCACGTGCGCAATCATGTCGCGCTGAACGGTGAGAATGATCTCGCCGTGGCGCTCCTGTGCGGAGAGCAGCCACACGCTGATGCTCTCGCACAACGTATTGAGCACACCAGCGTTGGAAGCGTATCGGGGGGCGGAATGGACAGTCATAAGGCGACGTTTACTTATCTCTCGATTGTGCCCACGCGGCGGATCTTGCGCTGCAGTTGCATCACGCCATACAACAACGCCTCGGCAGTCGGAGGGCAGCCCGGGACATAGATGTCGACTGGCACGATACGGTCGCAGCCGCGCACGACGCTGTAGGAATAGTGGTAATAGCCGCCGCCATTGGCGCAGCTGCCCATGCTGATCACGTATTTTGGATCGGACATCTGATCATAGACCTTGCGCAGTGCCGGGGCCATCTTGTTGCACAGTGTGCCCGCAACGATCATCAGGTCCGACTGGCGTGGAGATGCGCGCGGGGCAGCGCCGAAACGCTCCATATCGTAACGCGGCATGTTCACGTGGATCATTTCGACCGCGCAGCAGGCGAGGCCGAACGTCATCCACCACAGCGATCCGGTGCGCGCCCAGTTGAACACGTCCTCGGTGGAAGCGACGAGGAAGCCCTTGTCATTCACCTCGGTCTGAAGCGCGTTGAAATAGTCCGTATCGGGCTGCTTCACCTCGCCACCCTTGGCGGTGGGCATGATCTGCGCCGCTTGTGCCGCATTCAGCGGAGCGGTGGGGGGCGTGATTATTGTCGAAGAATTGCTCATTCCCAGTCCAGAGCTCCCTTCTTCCATTCATAAGTGAGGCCGATGGCCAGAATGCCCAAGAACGTCATCATGCCGGTCCAGCCAACCCAGCCCGTTTCTCCCAGGCTGACCGCCCACGGGAACAGGAACGCTGCCTCGAGATCGAATATGATAAAGCTGATTGCGACCAGATAGAACCGCACATCGAACTGGCTGCGCGCATCCTCGAACGCAGGGAACCCGCATTCATATTCCGACAGCTTGTCGGCATCAGGATTATGCGTGCCGGTAAGGCGCGAGACACCCATCGGCAAAAACACGAACAGCACCGACAGGCCAAATGCGATGAAGATGAATATCAGTATCGGCAGATACTGGCTGAGGTCGATCACAGCGAAGTTTCCAAGCTAAGTTATCCCACGCGCCACCTAGGCTTGTAGGCCCAGCGACGCAAGAGCGCGACTCGGGCAAAACTAAGCATGATTGTTGCAGCAAATCGAACAGCGCAACCTTGCGGCGTTCGATAAACGGCTTTGCCGAGGCGCCTATTTCATCATGTTTGCTGCCGCCTTGCGGGTCGCCTTGCCATAGGGCGGCTTGAACCCGCCCAGCTTCGCTACATCGATCTTGGGCTGGTGATAGACGCTGCGGGCGTGGCTGAATTCGCGGAAACCTTCGACCGCGTGATAGCTGCCCATGCCCGACGGGCCGACCCCGCCAAACGGCAGTTCCTCCATCGAGACATGGAAGATCACGTCATTGGTGGTTACCCCACCCGAGATCGTGCGGTTCAACACCCGCTCCTGCTCATCGGAATCCTGCCCGAAATAATACAGTGCCAGCGGGCGATCATGTTCGTTGATGTAATCGACCGCCTGATCAATCGCTTTGTAGGTCTTGACCGGCAGGATCGGGCCAAAGATTTCCTCCTGCATCGCCGACATGTCACCGGTGACATTTTTCAGGATGGTCAGCGGCATCTTGCGCTGGTTGGCATTGCTGAAATCCTCATTGCCGGGATTGACTTCGATCACCTCGGCGCCCTTCTCGCGGGCATCTTCTACCAGACCCTTCAGTCGCTCGAAATGGTGGTCAGAAACGATCGATGCGTAATCGTCGTTCTCAAGCAGTGTCGGATACATCGCCGCCACCCCGTCCGAGACGCCCGCGATCGCTTCGTCCTGCTTGTCTTCGGGCACATACAGGTAATCAGGCGCGAGGCAGATTTGCCCGGCATTCATCATTTTGCCCAGTGCGATGCGCTCTCCCGCCTTCGCGAAATCGGCGCTGCGGCCCATGACGACCGGCGATTTGCCGCCCAGCTCCAGCGTCACCGGCACAAGGTTCTCAGCCGCCGCCTGCATGACCCGCCGCCCGGTGGCGGTCGATCCGGTGAAGACCAGATGATCGAACGGCAGCGAGGAAAACGCCGCTGCGACCTCAGGTCCGCCGGTGATCACGACCACTTCATCCTGAGTGAAATATTTGTGTGTGAGTTCCGCCATCAGCTCGCTGGTGCGCTCGGTAAACTCGCTCGGTTTGATCATCGCGCGATTGCCTGCGGCCAACACCTGCATCAGCGGGCCGAAGGCGAGATTGAGCGGGAAGTTCCACGGGCTGAGAATGCCGATCACGCCCTTGGGTTCATAACGGACCTCGGCCTTTGCCCCCAACAAGCCGAGCGGAAACTGGACGGATCGCTTTTCCGTCTTCGCCCATTTGTCGAGGTTCTTTAGTGCATGCTTGCCCGCGCCCACTGTGGTCGCGATGTCGGTGATCATGCTCTGATCTTCGGACCGGTTGCCGAAATCCGCGCTCATCGCCTTGTTGAAGGCATCGGCGTTTTCGCTCACCAGCGCCATTGCGCGTTTGATCCGGTCCTTGCGCAAGGCGAGCGCCTCTGGCCGCGATGCGGTAAAGGCATCGCGTTGCAGCTTCAGCAGCGTTTCAAGGTGTTCTCGGCGATCATCGGCCATGGTTTCTCTCCCGCAGAGTTGGTTTCAATTTGCGACCTGTGTCGCGCAAACGGTTGCCTCTGGCAAGCGCGGTGCCGCGTCCAGCCAAGTCCGATGATGCAGCCAGCGCTCAATTGCCAATGGGGAAAGTGGGCATTACATCGCCACGCAACTCCAATCACACAGAGACAAGGGACACCTCTTTGCCATGACCCAGTTTTCCGCCGCCGACCCGATCGTCATCCTCTCCTATGCGCGCACACCGATCGGCGGGATGCAGGGCGCTCTTTCAGATGTTTCCGCGACCGATCTTGGGGCCACCGCGGTCAAGGCGGCGGTCGAGCGCTCGGGCGTTTCGGGCGACAAGTTCGATCGCGCTTATATGGGCTGCGTGCTTCCTGCCGGGCTTGGCCAGGCACCGGCGCGCCAGGCGGTTATCAAGGCCGGGCTGCCCAAATCGGTGCAGGCGACCACGGTGAACAAAGTCTGCGGCAGCGGAATGCAAACGGTGATCATGGGCGCAGAAGCGCTGGCCAGCGGCACCGTCGACTACGTTATTGCGGGCGGGATGGAGAGCATGACCAACGCGCCATACCTCCTTAAAAAGCATCGTTCGGGCGCGCGCATCGGGCACGATACCGCCTATGATCACATGTTCCTCGACGGGCTGGAAGATGCCTATGAGGAAGGCCGCGCAATGGGCACTTTTGCGCAGGACACCGCCGACGAATACCAGCTGACGCGTGAGGACATGGACACCTATTCCATCGAATCGCTTGCCCGCGCCAACGCCGCAATTGCCAGCGGCGCATTCGCTGACGAAGTGGTTCCCGTGACTTTCTCCACGCGCAAGGGCGACGTGACGGTCGAGACGGACGAACAACCCGGTCGCGGTATGCCCGACAAGATCCCGCAGCTGCGCCCCGCCTTTGCCAAGGAGGGAACCATCACGGCGGCCACCTCAAGCTCGATCTCCGACGGCGCGGCGGCCGTGGTGCTGACCCGCGAAAGCGTGGCCAGCGCCAGTGGCCAGACCCCCGTTGCCCGCATCGTCGCCATGGCGGCCCATGCGCGCGAGCCCAAGGACTTCACAGTCGCCCCGGTCGGCGCGATCGAAAAGGTTCTCGAAAAGGCGGGCTGGAGCGTCGATCAGGTCGATCTGTGGGAAATCAACGAGGCGTTCGCCTGCGTCGCCATGTTCGCCATGCGTGACATCGGCATCGCGCATGATCGCATCAATGTGAACGGCGGCGCAACCGCGCTGGGCCACCCCATAGGCGCCAGTGGGACACGCATTATTGTCACCCTGCTCAACGCACTCAAACAGCAGGGCAAGACGCGCGGCATTGCCAGTCTCTGCATTGGCGGCGGCGAAGCCACGGCGGTCGCAGTCGAAATCGTGTGAGGGCGACGTTCCTCGCGCTGGCCGTGACAGCCCTGGTAAGCGGTTGCGGAGGCGATGCATCGCAGGATGCAGCCTCCGCGTCCCTGCCATCACCCGCCCGCATTGATGTCCAAGCGACGAAGCCGGGATTGTACGGGATTGGCGCAATGGCGGGCCGCGCGCAGACGGCAGGTTTCTCTCACGCCGAGAGGGCGGACCTGAACATTACCTCGTCAACCCAATCGGGGAAAGATAGCTGTGGTCACTCGCCATCAGCCAGTTCCTCATCGCCCCACAGCCTGCCAGCCTCAACCCAGCCTGTGCGCCCGGTCACGTCGATCTCGCACCAGCCATCGCTGCATGACAGCAATTCACCCACGACCCCCGGCTCCGCCCGCCAGCGCATCGCCGCATCAGACCGCGGATCCTCGCGCAAGACCACCGCGCCTTTGCCGGTGATCATGGCGCCCCTGGCCCGGATCAGCTGGCTTTCTGCGATCCATCCTTGCGCGCCATCGGGATCGCGTACCAGCATCCATCCCTCACGCTTTCGGATCACCTGCACCGGCAACCCTTTTCGGCGGTATACCCACTCGATCGGGTATTCCCTGCTCGGGCCCACACGCATACGCACTTCGTCAAACCTAATTGTCACCCAGAATGGAGTTTTGTCCGACGCCGCATGGGCATGGTCGGCCGTGGAGAGGCTCGTCACCAGCAAGCCTGTGAGAATCAGAAGGAATATGCGTCGCAAAGCAGTCATGCCGCTGTAATAGCGAGCCGGGCGTGCCGACAGCAAGAGCATGTTTGTCCAATCGCGCTTGACCACCCCGCCCCGCTGGCATTAGCGATCGCGTCATGGCCATAACGAACGCTCCTCCGCACTTTCCCTCAGGCAAGCCGAAGGTCGTCGTCACGCGCCATTTGATGCCCGATGTCGAAGCACGGATGACCGAGCTTTTCGACACCACGCTCAACACGCACGACACCCCGATGAGCGAGGATGCGCTGATCGCCGCGATGCAGGATTGCGACGTGCTGGTCCCGACGGTGACGGATCGGATAGCTGCCCGCATGATCGAGGCTGCGGGAGATCGCCTGCGCCTGATCGCCAACTTTGGCGCGGGGACAGAACATATCGATCTTGCCGCCGCCGCTGCACGAAAGATTCCGGTAACCAACACGCCCGGCGTTTTCACGGACGATACCGCCGATCTCACGATGGCGGCAATTATCGGTGTGCCGCGCCGCATTCGCGAGGGCACCGCGCTCGTCCGCCGGGGAGAATGGACCGGCTGGGCACCCTCCGGCCTGCTCGGTCGCAAGCTGGCGGGCAAAGTGTTGGGAATTGTCGGCATGGGCCGGATCGGGCAAGCGGTTGCGCACCGCGCCCGCGCATTCGGGCTGGAGGTTGCCTATTATCACCGCAAACGCCTACCCGAAGCGGCGGAGCGGATGCTGGGCGTTCGGTTCGTCGAGGATCTCGATACCTTGGTGGGCGAGGCCGATATTCTTACCCTGCACTGTCCGCTTACAAAGGAAACGCGCGGGCTGATGGATGCTCGCCGGTTCGCGCTGATGAAACCGGGCAGCAGTCTGATTAACACCGCACGCGGCGAACTTGTGGATCAAGAAGCGCTGATTGCGGCACTGTATGAAGGCAGGCTGGTTGGCGCTGGTCTGGACGTCTATCCCGATGAGCCGCACGTCGACCGCCGCCTGATCGATCACCCCAACGTGATGACCCTGCCCCATATCGGCAGCGCCACAGCCGAAGGGCGCGAGGCATCAGGGCACAAGGTCATAGCCAACATCCGCATGTGGGCCGACGGCCACCGCCCACCCGATCAGGTGCTGACGGCGTTGCTTTGATGTCTGTTTGTGGGGTGGGGAGAGGGCCTTAGACGCCGAGCCATTCAAGACCATGCGGTAGCTCCTCGGCAGCGAAATCCAATTGTAGCACCCTTCTTCTTTTTGGCGCGGAAGCGGCCTCAGAAGCGTGCAGGATCGGCGTTGCGTAAAGCCAAACATCTCCAGCCTTGGCCAAACAGCTAGCCGTTCCGCAATGGCTCACGACTTTCTCTACTTGGTTGACCGGTATCCTACCGTATGTGTGGGAGCCCGGTGCTATAAGCAGTGGAGCATTGTTAGCTGGCACATCATCAATGTGGGCTCTCAACGTCACCATGCGCGTTAGCAGATCAAATGGTGGGGCAACATGGTTCATCCCGCCTTTTACTGTCCACGGGCCGAAGCCGGGAGCATCTAGCTTCCCTTTGACGCAGATCGTCCGGTCTTGGTGCCACGCAAGCGACCAGTTTGTTTCCGCCGACTTGTTGAACAGAATAGCCCTTACCGGCCGTGAGGATTTACCCAAGACATTTGCAGCGATGGCTCCAATCGGTCCGTCCTCTGCAAGCATTGGTTTGAGATCGCTTAGTCCATGGAGGCGGACACCAGCCTCCTCTTTTGAAACACGCACAAGTGCCGCGATCAAATCGTCTAAGCAGGGAAGGATAGCTCCCTGCACTAGTTGCGCTCCGTAAGTCGCGAAGTCAGTGGTCGAGCGGTCTTTCAGCATGTTTCTCGCTAAGCATGAGCTCCGGTGTCCGCAATGTCTGCTTTTGGGTCGCAAACAGCCACTCAATCCCCCATCAAAATCCGCTCAACCAGTTCGCCGACACTCGGCGTGTAGCCGTTGGAATAGAACGGATCGGTCTTGAAGCGGTAGGCTGCGTGCCCCGCAAAAGCGAGATTGTCCGCCGGATCATCGCCGTGCGCGATTTCCTGCAAGGTTTTCTGAATGCAGAAACTGCGCGGATCAGCGAGGCGTCCGGTGGTGAAATCGTCGTGATCCTTCCAGCTGGAAAACGCGCAATGCGACAGGCAGCCCATGCATTCCTGTTGATCCCTGCGGATCTCGTCGCGCTTTTCCGGCGCGACGAAAACGATGGTGCCATCGGGGGTTTTGAGCGGTTCGGTATCCCCGCCGCGCATCCACATTTCGGCGCGCTGCTTGTCTTCGGGTTTTACCCAGAAACTGCGCGCCTTGCCATCTTCGCCCAGTTGCACGGTGCCTTCTTCGGCTCCGCGCTTGAAGAACGGGATCTGCCGGTCGGACCGGTGCATGAGATCATACAGGAACGGCGTCTTGACCGCGCTCGAATAGAAGCCAGTGGGCGAAAACTTGTGCAGCAGCACATCGCCTTCGTCGAGGTTGCGCAGCAGGTCTTTCCAGATATCGGGGATCGGGCTTTCGCGGGTGAGCAGCGGGCGCGTGCCGAACTGGAACGCGATTTTGCCCAGCTCGGGATTGTCGATCCAGTCGTTCCATTCGCGCAGGCACCACACGCCCCCTGCCATCACGATGGGCACATCTTCCGATACACCCTCGGCGCGCATCATTTCACGCAGCACCTTGACGCGGGGGTAAGGATCTTCGGGTTTGGTCGGGTCTTCAGCGTTGGACAGGCCATTGTGCCCGCCCGCCAGCCACGGGTCTTCGTAAACCACCGCTGCCATCAGATCGGGCACGTTCTTGTAACTGCGTTTCCACAGCGCGCGAAACGCCCGGCCGGAACTGACGATGGGGAGATAATAAACCTGATGCCGCTGGGCGATCTCGGCGAGCTTGTAGGGCATCCCTGCCCCGCAGGTGACGCCCGTCACCATGCCCTTGGTCCGGCTCAGCACCCCTTCGAGCACTTCGGGCGCGCCGCCCATTTCCCATAACACGTTGATGTTGATCGCGCCCTTGCCACCTGAAAGCTCATAGGCGCGCTCAACCTGGGCGACCCCTCCATTGATGGCGTAGGCGATCAGTTCCTGATGGCGTTCCTCGCGCGTGCGGCCGTGATAGACCTGCGGAATGACATCGCCGTTCTCGTCATAGCTGTCGGCGTTGACCGCGCTGACTGTGCCGATGCCGCCCGCGGCCGCCCACGCGCCGGAACTTGCATGATTGGTCGCCGAAACGCCTTTGCCGCCTTCGACCAGCGGCCACACTTCGCGCCCGCCGTAATTGATCGGGCTTAATCCCTTGAACAAAATAGTGCTCCCCATGCGCGATTGATCTTCGCGCCGCTGTGACAAGATTACATAAGCAGGCCGCGGCTGCATCGCAATGCGTGGCGGCGTTGTATCATCTGCGAAAAATTCGCCTCAAGTGCTGGTGCACGCCTTGATCCTGTCCGGCTCAGTTCGCGCCTTGCCTCGTTCAAACCGCGCAAAATAGCCATTGATATCCGGCTTCTCAGTGAATTCGAGCAAATGGAAGCCGATGGCTTCGAACTCGCAAAACAATTGCGTGTGGGGGATGCCGTGCTGGCCCAGAGGCCGCTCAACCTCGACCACAATGATCTGGCCGGTCTCCGCCAGCGCGGGCCACATCCGCCACAGAAATGCATAAGGCTCTGTCACCTCGTGATACATGTGTACCAGAAAAATGCGATCGAAGCTATCGACCGGCAATTGCGGATCGTCGGACTTGCCCAGTTTGATCGAAATGTTCTCAAGCTGATCGCGCTCGACCCTGCGTCCAAGCCGCTCCAGAGCATCGCGGTCAATGTCCTGCGCCAGCACGCGGCCTGACTGTCCCACCCGCTCTGCCAGGCGCACAGTATAGTAACCCTCGCCTGCGCCAATATCGGCGATCGTCATTCCCGGCTGAATATCGGCCATGTCCATCACGGTGACGGCCTCGCCGCGTTCATCGCGGGCGTCTTCGTTGGAGAACTGATTGGAAACGACATCGGCGACCGGACGGTCTGGCTCGGGAAATTCGCGCGCGCTTTCAGGTCGGCCCGGATTGCCCGCAACCCTGTCACAACCAGAGAACGCCAATCCCGCAGCGATTACAGCACAGAGGAATAGCGAGCGCGGGAATGTCACTCCACATCCTCCACATCAACCGCCTCGCCCGTCACCCGCTGGGCCAGCGCGGCAGAAATAAACCCGTCGATCTCCCCGTCGAGCACCTTGTCGGGCGAACTGGAGGTCACGCCGGTGCGCAGATCCTTCACCATCTGATACGGCTGGAGCACATAGGAGCGGATCTGGTGGCCCCACCCGATCTCGCTCTTTTCCTGGTATTCGCCGCTGGCCACCGCCTCACGCTCTGCCATTTCGCGTTCGAACAGGCGCGCTTTCAGCATGTTCATCGCAGTTGCGCGGTTCTTATGCTGACTGCGGTCATTCTGGCTTGCGACCACGATGCCTGTCGGCTGGTGCGTGATGCGCACGGCAGAATCCGTCGTGTTGACGTGCTGACCGCCCGCGCCCGAAGCACGGTAGGTGTCAATCTTGAGGTCGCTGGGGTCGATCTCAATTTCGATATCGTCGTCGATCACGGGATAGACCCAGACGCTGGAAAAACTGGTGTGGCGCTTTGCCGCGCTGTCATACGGGCTGATCCGCACAAGTCGGTGGACGCCGCTTTCGGTCTTGGCATAGCCATAGGCGCCATCGCCTTTCAGCAGCAGGGTGGCAGACTTGATACCCGCCTGATCGCCCGACTGGTATTCGACCGTTTCAACCTTGAAGCCGCGCCGTTCGGCCCAGCGGCCATACATGCGAAACAGCATTTCGGCCCAGTCCTGGCTTTCGGTGCCGCCAGCGCCCGCGTGGATTTCGACGTAGGTGTCGTTACCATCCGCCTCACCCGACAGCAGCGCCTGCACCTTGTCCGCGTCGGCCCGCGCCGCCAGTTTTTCAAGACTTTTGAGGCCGTCGGTGATGATGGTCTCTTCACCCTCTGCCTCGCCCATCTCGATAAATTCTATGGCGTCTGACATTTCGGCGGATATTTCGTTGACCGTGTTGACCGCGGTTTCCAGCGTCTTCTGCTCGCGGCTTATCGCCTGCGCTTCCTTAGGTTTGTCCCATAGCGTCGGGTCCCGAACCCGCGCGTTCAGTTCATCAAGGCGGCGCAGCGCACGGTCCCAGTCGAGCGACTGGCGCACCAGATCCAGCGCGGCCTCGATCCGGTCAATGTAGGCTTGGGCCTCGGCCCGCATGGCATGTCCTTACAAAGTCGATTTCGACGCTTCACCTAGCGAGGCGCGTTGAATTGTAAAGCGCGAGCGGCTCTCCTTCCATCGCATGACGGGCGGACCAGCATCGAAGCGCGCTACTTCGAAAGCTTCTTCACTGCCTCAAGCGTGCGTGAGACATGCTCGCGATAATCACCGCTGGAATAGACGGTGGCCACCCGGCCATCGCGGGCGATGACATAGGACGTGCGGCTGGCGAGCCCACTATTGCCCATCGCCACGTCGTAACTCGCGATCAGACTTGCGTTGGCGACACCGACCGGAAAGGCATCGCGGCATTCCTCACGGCTGAAGCGTTTCAGTGTTCCGATGTCGTCGTTGGACATGCCGATTACGCTCGCGCCCGCTTTCTTGAAATCCGGCATCGCCGCGGCAAAGGCGTTCGCCTCCAGCGTGCACCCTTGCGTGAACGCTTTGGGATAGAAGTACAGCACCACCGGCCCTTTTTTTAGTGCCGCAGCGAGCGAGAAGCCGAATTCCTTGCCTGCAAGCGCCGCCTTGGTCGAAAACGCCGGGGCTTTGGCACCCTTGGCAAGTTCAGCCTGAGCGGGGGATGCGAAGCCGATTGCCAACATGGCAGCGGCGGTGATGGAGCGGTGAAACATGTTCATGTGAGCAAAACCTCTAAAGTAAGCTGCGGGTTCCAGAGCGGGCACAAACGCACCCTAATAAATGCCGCCCTGTTCCTCCACGAAATCCGCCGGGCGACTGGTTTCGCGTTTCCGTTGCTCTTGCTGTACGCCGCGCCGCCCTCTGGCAATCAGCGCGAGAATTTCATTGCGCTTGGCCGCGATCTCGTCCTGGCGGGTGGCGCGAGCTGGTTCGGTATCGGGCTTGAATGCCTCCCAGATGATCGCGGACTGCGGATCGTCAGTTGGCCAGCCATCAAAGACACGCTTGCCAGAGCGGCGGTCGATGCGGACCATCCTGACACCCGTGGGCGCGACAGCCGGCAATGCCGACCAGCGATCCCGCGATTTCTCGATCAGAGATTTGATAATCGGGGCGGCAATGGTTCCGCCAAATGCATAACCACCCATATTGCGCGGGTTGTCAAAACCGACATATGCGCCCGCAATGAGGCGCGGTGTGCCGCCCACGAACCATACGTCCTTTGGTCCCGTCGTCGTCCCGGTCTTGCCGAACAAGGGCAGCTCAAGGCTCCGCAGGCTGGTTGCGGTGCCGCGAGTCACGACCCCTTCGAGCATGTGCATGGTCTGGAATGCCGTGCGCGCATCCATCGCCTGCCGCCCCTTCATACCAAGCCGCGGCATCGCCGAGCCGTCCCATTGCGGCATGTTGCAGGTGTTGCAATTGCGCGCGTCCGCTCGCCAGATCACCTTGCCACGGCGATCCTGTACATAGTCGATGACCGTCGGCGTGTTGAAACGCCCATGATTGGCGAGCGCAGCATAGGCGGCAACCATGCGCATCACGGTGGTTTCCTCGGAACCCAGAGCGGTCGCGGCAAAAGGATCGGCATCGCCGAGTTCGAGCCCCTCGATAGTCTTGACAACATTGTCCATACCCGCCTGCATTGCGATCTGGACGGTCATGATATTTTGCGATTGCTCCAGACCATAGCGCATCGGAAACTGTCCTGCGCGGCCCCCGCGGATGCACTTTTCCCCCCTCGCCTCGCCCTGATAATAACAGAAGCGCGAATTATCGACCTGTGTCGAAGGGGTCATTCCCTGATCAAGCCCGGTCGCGTAGACAAACGGTTTGATGGTGGAGCCGGGCTGCCGCATGGCCTGCGTCGCGCGATTGAAATCGCCCAGACGATCGTCGAAACCACCCTGCATCGCCATCACGCGGCCATATTGCGCGTTCTGCACCACCACTCCGCCCTGCGCCTCGGGCAAAATAGCCAGACGCCAGGAATTGCCCGATGGTTTTACCGCGATAACATCGCCTGCCTTGAGGCCGTCTGGCGGGCTGATCAGCGCCGCTTCGACACCATCCGAAAACCCGATCTGTGCAGATGATCCGGAACGATCAGTGACCACTGCGACGCGCCAGTCCTTGTAGCTGATCCCCAGGTATGAACTGGCGAGCTGGCCCTGCCAGTTGCCCTCATCCATGTTGATTGTCGCGACAGGCCCCTTCCATCCGCGCTGCCCTTGATAACGCAGCAGCCCTTCGCGCAGGGAATCGCGCGCGGCGTCCTGCAATTCGGTATCGAGCGAGGTGCGCACCCACAGGCCACCAGCATAGACGCTGTTTTCGCCGTCTTTGGCTGTCTCGCCGAAATCCTCGATCAGCTGGCGTCGAACTTCTTCGAGAAAATAGCCCGCATCGGCGCTGCGTTGGGAGCGCAGCGTTACCAGCCCCAGCGGTTTGGCTTGCGCCGCCGCGCGCTCGGCGGAGGTGATGAAGCCGTTCTCCTCCATTTGCTGTAATACGAACGCGCGCCGGGAAAGCGCGGCCTGCTCCTCACCTTTGCGGCCATAGCGTTCGGGTGCTTTGGGAAGGATCGCGAGAAATGCCATTTCATGCAGATCAAGGTCACCCACATCCTTGTCGAAATAGGCGCGCGCGGCGGCCTGCACGCCGAACGACCGGCGACCCAGCGGAATCTCGTTGAGATACAGCTCGAGGATCTCTTCCTTGGTCAGCACGTCCTCGATCCGGCTGGCGAGAATCATCTCCTTCAGCTTGCGCGAGACCGAATATTCGTCGCCCAGCATCAGCACCTTGGCAAGTTGCTGCGTGATGGTTGACCCGCCAACCGCGCGCTCACCCGAACCCATCTTTGTGGCGTAGTCGAAGACGGCATTCGCGGTCCCGAAAAAGTCGACACCGCCGTGGCTGAAGAATGTCTTATCTTCCGCCGCAAGATACGCCTCGATCAGCTCCTCCGGAAAGTCGGCGAATTGCAATTGTACCCGGCGTTCACGCGCGTAGGAATGCACGATCTCGCCGTCGGCACCGCGCACGACGGTCGGCAGAGGGGTCTGGTAATCCAGCAGCTTTTCGGCATCGGGCAGGTCGCTCGCCAGCCAGAAAAACACCGCGATCCACAGCGCCAGAAAGGCAACGAAGGCGATCGCGATGAGCTTGTACCAGATGCTTGCGTGCCACTTTTCCAGCAGCCACGCCCCCACCGCGCGCAGATCGCGATTGAGACGATAGCGAGCATATTGCAGCGATGTGAGTTCGGTGGCGTCAGTCATGGTTCGGCCGCCGATTACAACAGCCGCCCGGCACGTTCCAGTGCTTTTGCGCACCGATACCCCGATTGCCACAAATGGCGATCAGACCTCGATGCCATCACCGCTGTGAAACCGGCGGGGCAGCGGCAGGAACACTGATATTGGCGCGGGTATCGGCTCTGGCATCGCTACGGCGCGCAAAATACACTCGGATCGCGCGGGCCAGCACTGCGGCATATTCATCGCGCCCTTCCTGGGTTGTCAGCCGGGCCCGGTCTGCGCCATTGGTGATAAATCCGCTTTCGAACAGCACTCCGGGAACATCGGGCGCACGCAGCACTGCAAGCGCAGCTGAGCGGCGGGTGGAGGGGTGAAAATCGATCCGCCCTTCTCCCTCGCGCGCGATCAGCGCGGCAAATTCGGTCGCTGCGTCCTGCGTGCGCTCCTGCGACAGTTCCACCAGGATCGTGCTGACCTGCTCGCTCGTTCCCTCCATCCTTATACCATTAAGGCGATCGGCATCGTTCTCCCGCGCGGCAAACAGAGCGGCGGCCTCGCTCGAAGCCTCGTTCGACAAGGTGTAAATGCTCGCGCCCGACACGTTATCCAGGTCCCCGGCAGAATCGGCGTGGATCGATAGGAACAGGTCCGCATTCAGTCGCCGGGCGATCTCGGGCCGGTTGGCAAGTGCGACGATGCGGTCATTCTCGCGCGTCAGTGCGACGCGCACGCCGCCCTGCTCCAGCAACAATTCGCGCAAACGCAGCGCAATCGCGAGCACCACATCCTTTTCCTGGACATCGAGCCCGACAGAGCCGGGATCGCGCCCGCCATGCCCGGCATCGATCACCACCAGCGGGCGCTCGGGATCGTCCGGCCCGGCGATTTGCGGCAGCTCTACCGGTTGCGCTACAGCGCCTATTGCGAACCGCAGCACATATTCGCGGCCCCAGTTCGGAATGGGAATATCGATACCAGCCCCCGCAGCCCCGCCGATAATCAACGCAGGGACGGCAATAATCAGCAGCAAAAGGGTTCGCAGGCTCATGTCTGAAATTGCTTAGGATGTTGGCCCATGCAAGCGCAATAGAGTTGCTTGCTGCAACCCACGGTGCTAGTCGTTGCGAACTGGGGACATGAGGGTTGGCAGATACGTCTGTACGGCAATCCGGCAAAGTCCCCTTCCGCATGGTCCCTCGCGCACTTTGATGCGAGAACCGGGCCACTAAACAGGTTGATGCAGTGACGAGACGCTTCTCCTCGCAAATATGCCCGCAGCGCCCCTTTGGTGTTGCTGGCGATGCGAGCCGAAATGCGGGGCAATTCCGCGCGTCGCGTAACGCAGACACGAACATCGCGCTCCTTCCCAAGATGGAAATTTCCACGGGTTGCTGCGCGATCAATCCATCAGGCGCAGTCTTGGACCGCGCCCTTTTTCATGAAAATACACGCCTGCCGCTCCGCGCAAACGGAGCACCGCCAGGCGTCTGGAGACTTATACATGGCAACGCGCATGCTAATCGATGCGCGCCACTCGGAAGAAACCCGGGTGGCGGTTCTCAAAGGCAACCGGATTGAGGAATTCGACTTTGAATCTGCTGAACACAAGCAGATCAAGGGCAACATCTATCTGGCAAAGGTAACGCGGGTCGAACCCTCGTTGCAGGCCGCATTCGTCGATTTTGGCGGAAATCGTCACGGCTTCCTTGCCTTCAGCGAGATCCACCCGGATTATTACCAGATCCCACAGTCCGACCGTGAGCAATTGCTCGCCGAAGAGGCAGAGGCCGCCGAAGAAGAAGCTCGTCTGCGCGACGAGGAAGAAGAGAACGGCGTCTCCCCCGGCGAAGAATACGATGCCGAGGACGAAAGCGCTGAAGCTCTCGCCGAAGACCTAGCCGAAGACGGGCTTGAGGAAATTGACACTTCGGACAAGGACAAGGTCGCAACCATCGAAGACGGCGCATCGGACGACGATGACGATGAAGATGACGGCGATGATAACGGCGACGATGACGAACCTGCCGATGACAGCGAGGATTCGAGCCGCGGTCGCCGGGGCCGCGGTCGCCGCCGTCAGGGCAACAAGGGTGCAGCGCCTAAGGGCCGCAGCCGCGCCAAAGAAGTGGACGAAGTGCGCGCTAAGCGCATGGCGCTGCGCCGCCGCTACAAGATCCAGGACGTAATCCAGCGCCGCCAAGTGCTGCTCGTTCAGGTCGTGAAGGAAGAGCGCGGCAACAAGGGCGCAGCGCTCACAACCTATCTCAGCCTTGCAGGCCGTTACACCGTGCTGATGCCAAACAGCAGCCACGGCGGTGGAATCAGTCGCAAGATCAGTTCGGGTAGCGATCGCAAGCGGTTGAAGCAGGTCGTGTCCGACCTCTCTTTGCCCAAGAGCATGGGCCTGATCGTCCGCACCGCTGGGATTTCCCGGACCAAGACAGAGATCAAGCGCGATTTCGACTACCTCGCCCGTTTGTGGGACGAGATCCGCCAGACGACGCTCGCCTCCACCGCGCCGGCGCTGATCCATTCGGACAGCGACCTGATCAAACGCGCGATCCGCGACATCTACAATCGCGACATTGAGGAAGTGGTTGTCGAGGGCGAGGAAGGCTACAAATCGGCCAAGGCCTTCATGAAGATGCTGATGCCCAGCCATGCACGCCGGGTTAAGGCCTATTCAGATCCAGTGCCGCTGTTCCAGCGCTATGGCGCGGAAGATCAGCTGCGCGCGATGTATGATCCGATGGTGCAGCTCAAATCTGGCGGCTATCTGATCATCAACCCGACCGAGGCATTGGTCTCGATCGACATCAACTCGGGCCGTTCAACTAAAGAGCACGGCATCGAGCAGACCGCGCTGCACACAAATCTTGAAGCCGCGCGCGAAATCGCCCGGCAATTGCGCCTGCGCGACATGGCCGGGCTGGTCGTGATCGACTTCATCGACATGGAATACAATTCCAATATCCGCAAAGTCGAAAAGACGATGAAGGATGCGCTGCGCAATGATCGCGCGCGCATTCAGGTCGGCCGCATTTCCGGCTTTGGCCTGATGGAAATGAGCCGCCAGCGCCTGCGCACCGGCGTGCTCGAGGCGACCACGCGCGAATGCCCGCATTGCGATGGATCGGGCCTGGTCCGCACCGCGTCTTCTGCGGGTCTTTCCGCGCTCCGCCTGATCGAGGACGAGGCAGCCAAGGGTAAAGGCACCGTCATCCGGCTGGCCGCAAGCACCGAGGCGGCAATCTATATGCTCAATGAAAAGCGCTATGAGCTGGTCGAGATCGAACAGCGTTATGGCGTCACCGTCGAGGTCTCGCCCGAGGGCGAAGACGAAGGCGCAAAGATGGCCGTGTCCAGCCACGGCCCGCGCCCTGCACAGGCTCCGAAGTTTGAACCGATCATCGACGACGATGATGATGAGGACGATCTGTCCGAGGATGACGAGGACGAAGCAGAGGATAGCGTAGACGAGGATTCCGATGATAGCCGTAGCCGAAATCGGGGCCGCAACAGTGACGGCGATGACGATGACGATGATGGCGGGCGTTCCAGAAAACGCCGCCGGCGACGTGGTGGTCGTGGCCGCAACAAGAAGCGGTCCGAAGATGGATCGGAAGATAACGATCAGTCGGGCGAGCAATCGGGCAATCAATCGGGCGATAGCTCCGGTGATGGTGACGATTCGGACGAAAGCGGCCCACGCGATGACACTGGCGAGGACGGCGACAAGCCCAAACGTCGCCGCCGCCGCGGTGGTCGCGGGCGTCGCCGCAAATCGGGCGATGAAGGCGGCGTCGATGGTGCCGGGTCGAACGATGACGCAACGCAGGTCACTTCCGATGCTGCTGAGCAGATCGCCGAGCAAGTGAAGGAAGACATGACCGTCGTTACCGGACCGGACGATGCCTCTGAGACGGCAGCGGCAATGGCTGCTGAACAGGGCAGTTCGACCGGCGAAGCGCCTGCCGAGAAGCCCAAGCGGACCCGCGCGCCGCGCAAGAAGAAGGCGGAGGCTGCCGCCGACGCTCCGACAGCTGAGAACGAGCAGTCTGCCGCCGAAGAGAAGCCCAAGCGCACGCGTGCGCCGCGCAAGAAAAAGGCCGATGAAGCAGCGCCTTTGAGCGAGGATACCGCTGAAGCTCCTGCTGCCGAGGCTGCTGAACCTGCGAAGAAGCGGGCTTCAAGAGCGGCGGCAAAGCCCGCAGCGAAAGCTCCGCGCAAGTCGGCAGCGAAAGCGGCGGCAGATGCCCCTTCGGAAGAAACCACTACTGAAGAAGCGGGCTCTGCAGAACCCGTAGCGCAGGATGCAGGTGCGACCGGCGAGAAATCAGGTTCGCGCAAGCGTGGCTGGTGGCAGCGCACTTTCGGCGAGTGACGCGATAATGCATGATGCCCCGGGCCCGGCTATTGGTCTGGCCCGGGGCATGATGCGCCACCTGACCGAAACGAGATTCCAACAGCTTTACCGGTGGCGTGCCACGCCCCACTCCATCCAACCGGCGAATCGCGGTGCATTGGGTGTATAGCCTTGCCCGATGGGCTCGACCATGAATCCGGCATCGCGGATCGCGCCGCTGATCGGGCGGGTCAGATGGCACCCCCCGGCAAGCCGTTTCCACACCGGTTCGATCCGGTCCTGCCAGCGAGCGACAGGGGCGTCTGGCGCGCGCCCATGCTCCAGAAACAGAGCCTGACCGCCGGGTCGCAGGATACGCCGAAACTCTGACAGGACCTGTGCCGGATCATCGACCGAGCATAGCGTGAATGTGCACACGACCGTATCGAACGTGCTGTCGCCAAACGGGATCTGCTCGCCCACACCCTTGCGCAGATCGGCAGTCAAACCTGTGGCCACAGCCTTCTGCCGCGCGACATCAAGCAAGCCATCATGCGGATCGATCCCGGAAAGCGAGGTGACCGCGCCTGCGTCGTAGAATTGCTGGTTGATCCCGCCCCCGCAACCCAGTTCGAACACATCGCCGCACGCTAGCGGCACCACGACAGCACGGCGCTTCATCACCTGCCCCTGACTGCACGCGCAGGTGATCAGGCGTGGCATCACGGTGCTTTCGTACCAGCTGCCCAGCCCCATCCGATTACCTCTCCCGGCGCGCCATCATTGCGCCTGTAAATCCAGCGCGCTCGCAATCGCACGCGCTATTTCCTGCATGTCACGCGCAAGCTCATTGGCGCAAAGCTGATCGTCACCATAGGCCCAACGCACCATCTGCGGCATGCTTACACCGATACGTAGGGTGCCGCCCCAATCGCCATTTGCAGAGCGCACACATTTGACTGGCTGGCCCAGACGAATGCCTCCCAGCGCAAGCTGCCGGTGCAGCACCTGTGCGTCCTCGAACATGGCGGCGCCCGGCAAGGCGCTGATATCAAGAGTAATCAGCGTGCGCATCTCAATTGGCCCCGAGGCCTCTGCGTCACCCCTGGGCAGAACTCGCCGGACGCCCAGCGGGGCGACGCAATGGGTATCCACTGCCTCTTCGAACAGATCGATCAGCCGGGCGATGCGGGGCATCGCGATAGCCTGAAACCGTTCAAGCTCGAATAAAGCCGCCTCCAGCCTGAGCGCCAGCGACAGGTTCGCGCTATCGGGCAGGCCTTCGCGCCCCGGCCAGGCTTGCGGCCATTCGCTGCGGCGAAAAATCGCATCGAACCCTTGCGGCAGCGGCGCTGCGCCCTGCGCCAGAGCACGCGGGATCAGCGCCCAGCCACTGAAGGGGGGCGCGCCGATGAACTTGGACCCCGTCATCAACACGATGCAGCCGCGCTGCAGATAGGCGGCGATGGAGGCGCTGGTGATGCGCGCCTGACAGGCATCGACAACGAAGGTGAGCGCACTGCCGAACCGCGCCTGAAGTGCGTCGATGTCGCTCAGATCGGGCAGCACAAGCCCGGTTTTCGATCCGTGGACACAGTGCACCAGTGCATGTTCGCCGCGTGCCTGTGCAACCTCGATCTCGCCCGCCATGTCGCTCGCAATTTCGGCGCTGCTGCGCGCTTTCCCGTTGTCGCAACGCACCGCAATATCCACGAGGCTTACCGGACCACAGCCGGCAACCGGCGCCTTGGGAGCGGTCGCAACGCCCAGCGCGGTCTCCTCGGCAAAGAACCGCCCGTGCGCGGAATGGATGCAGCCGCTGCCCGTCTCATCTGCGCCAAGCAGAATGTTGTGCACCCCGCCCTCGTTCAGGACGGCCGCCAGCGCGACGTATTCCAGATCGGTGCCCGATGGCGCGAACACTATCTGAGCGTTGCGCGGTGATAACCCTGTGGCAGCGACGATGCGGGCGCGCAACAGGTCCAGGCTCTCGGTATAGGTTCGCGCGGCGACAGCGTCTTGGACGGCCAGCAAATGCTCGAACGCAGGCGCGGAAATATCGCTGATCGTGGAGGAAGAATAGGCCAGCACATCGCGCGGATAGGGTGCGGAAAGATAGCGGTTGAGCCCGGTCTCTGGCTCCAGCGCAATCCGCGCATCCCCGCCCGCGGTCAACAACTCCACCAACGCAATTGCGTCCGATGTCAGCTGCACGTCAATCAGGGGGCGGTGCAGGCGCAGGCGCGCGTCACTTACGGTCGCAGTCATCGTTGGGACGGGCCCTTTGGCAGGAAACGCTGCGCATCGTTCAAGCGCTAGATGCGCCATTTCCAACGCACATACTCGCCCTTACCCCCGCGTATCAATGCACCGCGTGTGTAAAATCGCCGAAACAAGCGCTGGCGCGCGCTGATCTGAGCGCCTAGTGGCGGGCGATCACCCAATGATGCCGGAAAAAGGCCACCATGTCGCACGCACTCCAGCCCATGACCATTCCCGTCGAAGCCAAGGCGCGGCTCAATATCCTCTTCATCGCGAAGAACGCCATGTGGGAGGGGGACATCCATCCCACGGATGGCAATCATGCGCTTTATCACCGCGAAATGCGGGAGGTTCTGGAAGGGCTTGGCCTGAAACTGACGGTGTCGCAAACGCATGACATCCTGTTTGATCCGCCCAAGGACATCGACTTTGTGTTCCCGCTGCTCAATCGCGCGGGGTTCTTCAATTCCGAAATGCTGGTCCCGCTGCTGTGCGAGCGCGCCGGGCTCCCCTATCTTGGCGCAAATCCGATCCTTCGCGGCCTTTCCGATGACAAGCATCTGGCCAAACGCGCCGCCGTAGATGCCGACATTCCCACCGCGCCGTGGGCCATCTATCGCAAGGGCGCGCCCGTGCTGGAAAGCAAATGCCCGAAAGCTGATCGCTACGTGATCAAGCCCAACAATTCCTCCGCCAGTTGGGGCGTGGGTGATGCGCACGACTGGGCAGGCGTTGCCGAGGCGGTGCAGCGCATTCACACAGACCCCGCAAATGGCGGACAGGATGCGATCGTCGAACCGTTTATCGAAGGTAGCGATGTCGAAGTGCCTGTCGTTACCATCAATGGCGAGCCGCAGATCCTGCCGATGCTGATCTTCCGCCAGTCCGATCCATCGCACCTGCGCACCTATTACGAAAAGCGCGATCTGGTGGACCGCAGCCAGAAATACTCGCTCGACCCGTTCACCGACCCTGCGATGGTGGAACAGATCGCCCGGTTTACGAAGGCATGCTGGGAAGAATACCGCCCGTTCGATTATGGTCGGTTCGAATTCCGCGTGAATGAGAAGACGGGCGATGTGCAGTTTCTTGAGCTGAACCTCAATTGCAACCTGTGGTCGCAAAAGGTATTCGGCCGAGCAGCAGCGATGGCCGGATGGACCCAGGCACAACTTATCGAAACGCTCGTGGCCGAAGGGCTGCGGCGGCATGGGCTGATCTGAAGCTGGCCGGGGTTGAAAACGGCGCAATCGCGTGCGGCTGATGCTGGGTTGGGACGCGGAGATGTTAGGTAAGCTTTGACCTACAGGCTTATTTGGCGATGTTCGAGCCCGAAAGGTAGTCGAGCCCATATCCGCTCGTGGAAGAAATAAAGTATCAGTTTCGTAAAAATTTCCAACCCACCGATCGAAACCGCTGTCGCAACGCTGCCTGTAAAAAACCATGCCAGAGCGAACGTGTCCAAGGATGCGATCAATCGCCAGAGCCCGGCCTTTACAGTCGTGCGACGCAGTGTCTCAGTGTGTTTGTTGTCGCGAAACTCTATACCCCAGCCGGTCAGCGACCATGCTCGCTCATGCAGGAAATACAGGGTGAACTTAGTCGCCACCTCAGTAATCGCGATATAGCTCGCGGTTTCGAGTGCATCTTCCTGAGAGACCGGCGCACCAAACATGGGGCCAAGGAAGGTAATCAGAAGATAGGAAAGGATGAGGGTGTCGATCGTGCCTACTACACGCCATGACACTGCTTTCACTACAGACCGCCAAGGCTTGATATTTGGCCTCTCCGGCGGATCAAGTTTTGGCGTTTCAGGTCCGAAGATCGGTTTTTCCGATTGCTCTCTCATTGGCAGCGCCCCCTGAATGCAACCGGTTACTGCGTGATAAATGGCCATGATCAAGGTTAGTTACAACCCGGCCACCCTCTAGACCGGCAGAAGGCGCGATGCCTACGAATGGGTCGCCTGCCGAATGTCCGATTTTAATGAAATGCACGAGCGAGCTGAATGTCTTATTTTGGGTGGTTTTCGGTCCGGCAGCTTTTCGCCACTTTGCAAAGCCACCGTTTGCACGTCTCAAACTCGCTTTGTATTCAGGGACCGCTAGAGTCTAATAGCTCGGCAAGTCGGGGTACTCCCATCGGTACGGCACGCCTGTCTCTCCTAGCGCTGCACGCACCAGAGCGGGGAAGGCGGTTTCGGCTCTCACATCATTCGACATAATGAGAACACAACGACGACGGCGTTCCAAGCAAACTAGCGTATTGGCCGTGATGTCGTTGTGCCCTCCCTTATACCAGCCTGGACCTTGTGGCCCGTTGAAGGCGACGACACCCAGGGCGGCAGCCGCTTTCGGCCTCTCGTCGAAGGGTGCGTCCGGTAGCAGCGTCGGAAACTGTTGGCGGGAGGTGATAGGAAGCGTGCCGCTGGCGAAAAGCTTTCGCCATGTGGACGGGAGTCCGAAGCCACGCACCATCGCGGCCGCCATTTGGGCCATGTCGGAAATCGTCGTGTCCATAGAGCCTGCGGCTCGGACACGGCTGCGCTCGTCGTGCGGATGCGTCTTGCCCTCGCTATCCCACCCATCGGCCAGGTTGGTCGAGAACCGGTTTTGCCACTCAAGACTTGTGTTCGCCATGCCGAGGGGGACAAACAAGCGCCGTTCAAGTTCGGCTTCCAGATTTAGGCCCAGACCCTCCTCCAAGCCGAACTGGAGCAGCATAATACCCTCACCCGAATAGGCGTAGCGTGCGCCGGGAGTGGAATGGAACCGGAGCCGTTCATCTGGTTCGAGGAAAGCGAAATTGGCGAAGCCTGTTGAGTGGTTCAGTGTCATCCGCGGCGTGATTGCCTGCCAGCGATCATCACCGGCCAGATCACCCCACTGACCATATGCATCCACATTTCCATAGGACGGCAGTGGCTTGGTCAGCAGTTCGGCAATCGGACGATCAAGGTCAAGCGTGCCCTCAGATGCTAGTTTTGTCGCAAGGTAGCCGACAACGGCCTTCGTCAGCGAGGCACCATACATCACCGTGTCCGTAGTCAACGGTTCTCCGGCTGCGTTGCGTTCCCCGAACGCCGCAACAGACGAAACCTCCCCATCCTCGATAATAGCGATCGCCAAGCCCCGCGCCCCAGTATCCGCCATTGCCTTCGTCGCAGCAGCTTCGATGGTGCTCGATTGTCCATCCGTCGTAACGCAGGCGGTCAAAAGGAGCAGCGTCGAGCAAAGTAGTTTGGGAGGAAAAAACTTCGACATGATTTTCTCCGTTGCGCGGTGGTGTCTTTAAGCGACAGACCGGGCCAATCCAAGCACGTCCGCTCAGCACGGGTGATGTAACCACCGGTCGGTTCTAACATTCTTTTCCATTTTACCTGAACGTCCGACTCTGCGGTGGTCAAAGCCAAATTTCGAAATGTCAGGTACTGGGATCTGCCAACCAAGCTGGTTATGACCGCTATTGGGTCGCAAGCTGAAGGCCAGGTTTTTTCTGGGAAATTGTAATAACAGCCGCGCATGTTGTTCGGTCTGGCGCTAGACTAAAATATCGCTGAAGCGGCCTCAATGGAAGACTTACTCCAGAATTTGAGCGCAAAGGCCACGCCCGCCTCTTCTAAGCTGGGACCACCTTCCCCGCAAAATCGAACACTCGCCCACTGTCATGAGGTCGCAACCCCGCCAGCACACCCAGCAAATTCTCCGCAGCCTCTCCCGGTTCAGTCAATTGCCCGTCTGGCAGATTGGATTGAAACGGCTCTGACAGCGCACTGTCCACGGTGCCGGGATGGAGGCCGACGACCACGCCGCGCTGATGCGAGCGCGCCATTTCCAGCGCAAAGTTCTTCAGAAGCATGTTCAGCGCCGCCTTTGACGCGCGGTATGAGTGCCATCCGCCCAGCCCGTTATCCGAAATCGAACCGACCCGCGCGCTCATCGCGGCGAACACGAACGGTTCCGAACGCGGCATCAGCGGCAGCATGTGCTTGGCAATCAAAGCCGGTCCGATCGTGTTGAGCGCCAACACCTGCGCCATCGCCTCACCCGAAAGGCGTTTATAGGTGCGCTCCGGCCCCGTGCCATCGGCCAGCGTCAGCACGCCGGTGGCGACAATCACCCATTGCGGCGGATCATCGCGCATCATCTGCGCGGCGGCAGCGATGCTGGTCTCATCCGTCAGTTCAAAGGCAAAGGGCGTGATCGCCGCACTTTGCGGCTGCGCGCCATCGCGCGATCCGGCGTAAATCCGCTCGCAACCCTTGGTGCTCAGCGTCTCACACATGGCGCGGCCGATCCCGCCCGTGCTGCCAAAGATCGCGGCGGTGCGCGGCCAGTTTCCTACTGTGGTCATGCGGATTATAGCGGCGGAATGTTCGCTTCGTTCCCGACCCCCCCCTCAAGCCTTGCCTCCCACCGTCCAACCAAAGAGAGATTTTCGCTCTCAGAACCCTGTGCCAGCTGTTTCAACCGTTTCCTGTGCGCGGAGAAGTGAGTGCCTGCGCGACACTTGCCCGGCAAGCAACCGGTTTCCCAAAGGTCGCAACACGCGCCCGCTTGCCTCACGGGGACAAGCCGCTAGATAGGGCGCAAGCGCAAATGGGATCAGCGATACATGGCAACCTTCACACTTCCGAAGAATTCGAAAATCAGCAAGGACGGCAAGGATCATAAAGCCACTGGGGCAAACCGGGCCAAATCCTTCAAGATCTATCGCTACGATCCCGATAGCGGGAAGAATCCGCGCTATGACACGTTCGAGATCGACCTCGACGAATGCGGACCGATGGTTCTGGACGCCCTGTTCAAGATCAAGAACGAGATCGACCCGACGCTGACTTTCCGCCGCTCCTGCCGGGAGGGCATTTGCGGGTCGTGCGCGATGAACCTTAACGGGAAAAACGGGCTCGCCTGCACGACCTCAATCGAGGATCTGAAGGGCGAAATTCGCATCACCCCGCTGCCGCACATGGACGTGATCAAGGATCTGGTGCCCGATTTTACGCATTTCTATGCGCAGTACGCCTCGATCCGGCCGTGGCTGCAAACGGTATCGACCACGCCATCGGGCAAGGAGCGGCTGCAATCGCCAAAGCAGCGCGAGCAGCTCGATGGGCTGTACGAGTGCATTCTGTGCGCGTGCTGTTCGACCGCATGCCCCAGCTATTGGTGGAATTCGGACAAGTTCCTCGGACCCGCAATCCTGCTGCAAGCATATCGCTGGCTGGCTGATAGCCGTGATGAGATGACGGGTGAGCGGCTTGACGCGCTGGAGGATCCGTTCCGTCTGTATCGTTGCCACACAATCATGAACTGCGCGAATGTCTGCCCCAAAGGCCTCTCTCCGGCCAAGGCTATCGCCGAAACCAAGAAGATGATGGCCGAGCGCGCGATCTGATCGCGGCTTCGGCATTGAACTTGTGAGCAACAACGACGCGCCGTTCGATTACCGCCCGCTCGCGCCGTCCGAAACGGGCGGAGAGGATGGCTGGTATAGCTGGAACCTTGTCGACCAGACCCGCTACAACGCGGCGGTTCTCGGCGACCTGCACGTCCGGCGCGAGGGCGATGCCTGCCGCCTGCGCATGTTCCCCGAACGCCGCCACACCAACCTTGCCGACAACATCCACGGCGCAGCGACGCTAGGCCTCATCGACATTGCGCTGTTTGCGACCATGCACGTGATCGGCACCGGAAATGCCGGGCCTTCGGTCACGGTCGAGCTGTCCACGCAGTTTGTAGGTGCGGGCGATCCGTCCCGCCCGCTCGATGCGGTGACGCAGGTTGTGCAGGAGACCGGGCGGCTGCTGTTTGTGCGCGGACAGTGCGTGCAGGGAGACACGATCGTCGCAAGTTATTCGGGCATCGTGCGCAAGATGAAATCGCGCACCCCAATCGCATGAGCGGTCTGCTTGCCCGATACGAAGCGCTGATCGCCAGCGCAGAGCTGCGCGCAGACCCCGATCAACGCGCGGCGGCAGAGCGGCTCGATGTGCTTCAGCGAGAGCTCGAAAGAGAGCCTGAAACCGGGCTTTTCTCGCGCCTGTTTAGCAAGGCCGAGGCACGCCCGCGCGGCCTGTACATGTGGGGCGGCGTAGGGCGCGGCAAGTCGATGCTGATGGACCTGTTCCACGATACGCTTGCCATGCCGCAAAAGCGCCGCGTCCACTTTCACGCCTTCATGCAGGAGGTTCACGAGGCGATGCGCGCGGCGCGGCAGACTCATCCGGGCGACCCCATTCCTCTGGCTGCTTCGGCTCTGGCCAAGGACGTGCGCTGTCTCGCCTTCGACGAGATGGTCGTGAACAATTCTGCCGACGCGATGATCATGAGCCGGCTGTTCACGCAGTTGATCTGCGAGCAGAACGTCACGATCGTAACCACCTCCAACCGCCAGCCCCGTGATCTCTACAAGGATGGGCTGAACCGCGAACACTTTCTGCCGTTTATCGACCTCATCGAAAAAGAGCTCGATGTGCTCAGCCTCAATGGACCCACCGACTATCGGCTCGATCGGATCGGCGGGCTCTCAACGTGGCATGTCCCGTTAGGCGACGCGGCGACGACCAAGGTGCGTGAGGCATTCTTCCGCCTGACAGATTTCGCGCCCGAAGACGCCATAAACGTGCCGAGCGCGGAACTGGCGGTTGGCACCCAGCGTACCCTGCACGTGCCAAAGAGCCTGAAGGGCGTCGGCGTCTTCAGCTTCAAACGGCTATGCGCAGAGGCTCGTGGAGCCCGCGATTACCTCGCGATTGCGCGCACCTATCATACCGTCATCATCGTGGGTATTCCGCGAATGGGTCCGGAAAATCGCAACGAGGCTGCGCGTTTCGTAACGCTGATTGACGCGCTTTATGAACACCGGGTCAAGCTGTTTGCGACCGCCGCCGAGGCACCCGAGACGCTATACCAATCAGGGGACGGCGCGTTCGAGTTCGAGCGTACGGTCAGCCGCCTCAACGAAATGCAGAGCGATGAGTACCTCGCTCTTGGACACGGTGCTGAAAGTTGATGTGACCGATGCGGATCAGGCGGCGGACGAAACGCTGCCTCTTCGTGCCACCCTTCCCTGAGCGGCGACAAGGCGGCTCATCATCTTGAGATCCTGTTCGCGCAGTTCCAGCGCCGCATCGGCCCACATTTCCGTGATCTGGTTCAGTTCTTCCAGCTCAAGCTGCCACACCCGTTTTGTCGCCTTGCGCGCGCCCACCAGTCCGGCATGGCGACGGTCCGATTTCTTGATGAAATCACGCACCGCGTCCACACCTTCACCCGTTTCCACCAGCGTATGCACAATACCCAGATCATACATTTCCTCGGCGGTGTAGGCCTGATTGGAAAGAATGATCCGATCCGCCATCGCACTGCCAAGCTTGCGCGACAGCAGCGCGTGTGCGCCCATGCCCGGATACAGGCCGAACATAATCTCTGGCAGGGCAAAGGTAGAATGGCGTTCCGCGATCACGAAGTCGAAGGACAGCAAAGCCTCAAACCCGCCACCCAGAGCCGCGCCCTGCACCAGTCCGACAGTCAGCATGTCGATCCCGAGGGTGCGGATGTTGCGATCGAGTATCGCACAGCAGCGATGACCATAGCCCACCAGTGCCGCGCGATCTCGCTGTCGGATGAGGCTCTGAAACAGATCAAGATCGCCGCCATAGCAGAACACATCGGGCGATCGGCTACCCAGCACCAGATATCGCAATGGCACTTTACCGGCGCCGAACCCGTCCGATATCAGCTTCTGCCAAATTTCGAAGTCTTCGAGCAATTGCGGAGTAAAACTCGGTCTGTCAGTGGGGCTCATGAAGGTCCAAAGGGCAGCACTCGGCTCTTCGTAAAGAACATCCAGTTCGGTCAAGTAAAAGAGATTGTCTGGAATTTGTAAGTGGATACGACTTTCAGCGAGGAATTCTTCCCGCCTTGGCAGCGAGAGCGCACTTCGTGCACCAGTGTCCATGCCTGTATTCCCCAATGCAACCCGAAGAGAGAGCCGGATTTCAAACCGTAGAGCGATCGATGGCAGAGTAACGGCCTCTCGATTGCAAGAATCTAATCGGAACAGGGTCTGATTAGCAATTAATATTTTCAGAGAAACAGGACGCAGGCACACCAGATCATCCCATTTGCGCCATTTCGGAGCTGCGAATGCCAAGTTTGTTATTCGGCGATGCCCAAATGCATCAGTGACCGCTCCAGCATCAGCAATTGCCACAATATTCGTGAATTATCGTTGCGGCCGGAGATATGCGCTTCGGCTATTCGCGCGACGGCAGCAGGATTAAACCAACCTGTTTGCGCCAGCGTACCACTTGTTGCCACGGCCCGAGCCTCCTTGGCCAGTGGTCCGCGCAGCCATTGAGCAATCGGCGTGACGAAGCCCTGTTTTGGCCGATAAAGGATGTCGCGCGGAAGTTGCGGTTCCATTGCGCGCTTCAGAAGATATTTGCCGGTCCCGCCGCGCACTCGCATCTTCTCTGGCAGTCGTGCGGCAAATTCGACCAGCCGGTGATCGAGCAAGGGCTCGCGCGCCTCAAGGCTGACAGCCATGCTGGCACGGTCCACCTTCGTCAGGATATCGCCGGGCAGCCAGAACGCGAGATCGGCGTATTGCGCCCGGTCAAGCCCACTGCGAGCGGGCGCGCCGCGCATCAGCGCGATCAGTTCATCCTCGGCCCTCACTCCTCCCAGCCGCTTTGCAAGACCATCACTGTAAAATTCCGCGCGCTGTTCAGGCGTGGTGACGGACAGGCCGCGCGCATATCCCTCCTCTCCGCTTTCCGCGAGCGCCAGCAGCGTCGATTTTGCACGCAACGGACGCGGTGCCCAGTCGGCCTTGGGCCAAAGCCGCCCCAGTGTGCCGAATATCGGACCGCGCAAAGCGGCAGGCAAAACACTGCGGGCGCGTTCTTCATTGTGGTGGAAGACCTGCCTGCGATACCCGGCGAATGCCTCATCCGCGCCGTCCCCTGAGAGCGCGACCGTCACCTGCTCACGCGCCAGCTGACAGACACGCCAGGTCGGCAGGGCCGAGGCATCGGCGAAGGGTTCATCAAACATCGTGGCCAGCACATCGATCGCATGATAATCGTCGCGGTTGACGGTGCGCGCGCGGTGATCGGTGCCGAATGACTGCGCGATGCGTTCTGCATACCCGGTCTCGTCCAGCGCGGAGACATCGAAGCCGATCGAACAGGTCTTGACCGAGTGGGCGCTTGTCTCGCTCATCAAGGCCACTACGCTGGAGCTGTCGACACCACCAGAAAGAAACGCGCCTAGCGGCACGTCTGCAACCATGCGCGATTGCACAGCCTCGCGCATCAGATGCATCAGTTCAGCGGACAGATCGGCTTCGGAGCCGCTAGCTCGCTGGGTGAAATCGATATCCCACCAGCGCCTCGGCTGGGGGATGCGCTTGCCCGCCTCGCACAGCATGAAATGGCCGGCAGGCAGTTTTGTCACCCCTTCGAGTATCGAATGCGTATCGGGAACATACCCCCAGGCAAAATAGGCATCGAGCGCATGCGGGTTGAGCTTGCGCGGCAGGGCTGGGTCCGTCAGCAAACCTTTGAGTTCCGATGCGAAAGCGAGCGTTCCGTCGGGTAGATGTGCCAGAAAAAGCGGCTTTACCCCAAACCGGTCCCGCGCCAGGAACAAGGTGCGCTGCTCCCGATCGTAAAGCGCAAACGCGAACATGCCATCGAGCCGCGCGAGGCAGTCCACCCCCCAGCGCTGCCATGCGGCGAGGATCACCTCGGTATCGCCGTCGGTGGCGAAGCGCACGCCGTGCCCTTCCAGCTCACGGCGAAGCGCACGATAGTTATAGATCTCGCCATTGAATGCGATCACCGCCCGCCCATCGACCGAGTGCATCGGTTGCGGGGAGCCTTCAAGGTCAATGATCGACAGTCGGCGATGGCCCAGCCCGATACCTGCTGCCGTCCAAACCCCTGCCCCGTCCGGTCCGCGATGCACCATCGCATCGCACATGCGTTCAATGCGCGCCGGATCGAAGCGATTCGAATGCTCGGGCTGGAACAGGCCCGCTATACCGCACATACGCCCTGCCTCGCCTCAGGTCAGCGCTGAGGGGGCGAGGAGTATCGCCGCTATGCAGGCCGCCAGTGCCACTGCGGCGATACTGCCAAGCATGACCAGCGTGCTTTCGCGACCGGCCTCGAACCGGCTCAGCCACTCAGCACCGCGCAGGTCAGCTGCGGTGTAGCCATAATCTTCGGTCTCGCTCTCGAACAGCTTCCATGCTCCTGCAAGAAGGGTGACGACCACCACGGCGAAAAATATCCAGCCATAAAGAATATGATCGAACCCGGCGGCAAATTCGACGCCCGCAAACTGGGCGATGTAGATCGTGCCCCATGCTCGCACCCCATTGGCAAGGATCGGGACGACGATTGAGGCAAGCACAAATCCTGCGCGTCGGTCCCAACTTTTGAAGCGGGTGAAGGAGACAAGCAAGCTCAACGTAACCATGGCGATGAGGAACTTCACACCGGAGCATGCTTCGGCCACAACGAACAGTCCGACCGGTGTGTCGATATGGATGCCGTCGATCACCGCCGGAATGCCACTCCATAGGGTAAGCGTGATCGCGATATGTGCGGTTACGTCCTGCAAATGCGGGACCAATTCGTCGCCGAATGGCACCAGAAACGCGAGATAGGCCAGCGGAAGCGCGATCAGCGCGCAAACGCGCGGGCCCAGAATGGCGACGATGGCCCCCTGTACGGCTCCGACCGCGCCAGCGTGGGCAATAAGGTTGATGCCTGTCAGCCTGCCGGTGAGCCACAGACCCAGCCCGGCGATCACCAGCACCAGTCCCCAACCCCACGGGCGCGGCGTGACCTTGGCCAGCTCATCTGCCTTCACCCAGACCAGCCAACCGACAATGAACGGGACCAGCAGGATGTGATTGTAGGTGTCAATATTCCACCATTGATGGATCATCTCACCCCATTCGCGCGCGGTCACGGCCGCCAACAAAGTGATCGCAGCGGCCAGCACACAAAGCGGAGAGCGCCATGCGGACGGAGTGCTGTCGAAAATGCCACTTTTCAGCCATGTGGCGCTGGCGGATTTTTGGGCAACTTCAGGCGGCATCACGTGCCTCCTGATGGCTTTCAGTCAGGTTGAGTTTAGTGCTCTGTGTCCTGACGAGCGCGTCAAGCGGAGCCAGCATTGCGTCCCACGCGTGATGGTCCAAGACAAAGCGGCGGGCGGCTGCCCCGATTGCTGCGGCGGTTTCAGGCTGTGCAAGAAGCGCTTCGACCGTCTCCATCATGGCCGCGGGACTGGCATCGCTCACCAACCAGTGCACACCATCGCGAGCATTTATCCCGGTTGCGGCATCGGGGCTCAACACAACTGCGCGAGCCATCGCCATCGCCTCAAGCACCTTGTTCTGGACCCCGCGCGCAATCAGCAGCGGCGCAACCACGCATGTAGACGCGGCGAGGAAAGGTCTAACATCGGGAACCTCGCCCCAGATGTGCACGCCCGGATTGTCCGCAAACCTTTGGAGTGCAGGCGTCGGATTGCGTCCCACAACATGCAGGAACGCGCCGCTGTGGCGCTGCCTTAAAGGTGGCATGAGTTGTTCGATTGCCCATATCGCGGCGGCTTCGTTGGGACGGTAATCCATCTGTCCGGTGAACACGAGATGCGGCCCTGCGACCGGGTCCAGCTGCGGATGCGGCACCACACTGGCAGGGTCGAACAGCTCTGCGTCGATGCCATTGCCGATCACTTCGATCCGCGCATCGGCACCATGCCCGATCCGCGAACGCAGCAGGTCGGCTTCGGCGTTGCTGATCAGCACGGTTGCATGGGCGCGGGCGCAAAGCCGCGCCTCCTCGCGGGCGAGCAATCGCCCCTCGCGTGCGTTCACCCACACCCGGTCCCCGGCGGCAGCATAGCTTTCAAATTTTGCGCTATCGACATCGCACAGATCAATCACGACCCGCCCAGCAAAATCGTGCGGGATATATTGACCCATCTGACCGGAAAAGATCACGATGGCGCTGATCGGCCGCGCCCTGATTGTCTCGCGCACCCACGCCTGGAGCCGGGCGCTGTGGAGTGCGGTGAGACTGACAGGCTTACCAAAAAGCACCGCTTGCGCGCCTGCCAGAACCAGCGGCTTTTTGCGATCAACAACGCAATGCGTTGCGGCGACGGCTTCCAGATCAGCGTTGCATGCGCGATCCTGCGCACTTTCGGCAAAGCATCCGACATGGACCGGTCCCATGCCTGCCAGTTTACGTAACAGGTGATGCGCGCGAATTTTGTCTCCGCGATTGGGAGGAAACGGCACACGATGCGCCAGAAACAGGATTTCGCTCACGTCGCCGTCCTGCACCATCATGCGAGACCGCGCGCGATCCAGGGTCCAATCGTGTTGGCAACCGGCAGCGGGAGTTTTTTCCAAAGCTCAATCTTGCGGCTGTATGTATCGCTTGTGGGATCGATATTGCGCGGCGTGCGCCCCGGTGCTGTCCATTGGGCGTAGGCGAGCGGCTGCGGATCAAAGCCCCAGTTCTTCTTGAATTTCCAAGGACCACTGCCCGTCTTGGAGCGCCCGAAATCGAACCGCGTCATCCCCTTGCGCCGGGCGTGCAGCATCAACTCGTAATACATCAGTTCATTGGCGCGCGCATCGCGCGCGGCGTGAGTTCCGCCACCCCAGAACGGCATGACCGCGCCGTCATGATAAAAATTGAGGACGCTGGCCATCGGATCACCGTTGCGGAACACCGTCAGAATATCGCTATCGTGCCCGAACGATTCCAGCATCGCGCGAAACAGCTTGGCGGGAAACACCGGCGTTCCCAGGTTGCGCACGCTTTCTGAGTAAATCGTATAGTGGCAGCGCAGATCAGCATGACCGCGCCCGACACTCACCGGCAGATCGTGGCCCAGGCCCTTGCGCACTTCGGCGCGCGCCTTGCGCGGGATCGCCTGCAATTGCGCATCACCATCTGCGGCGAGGTCTGCTTCGAAACCACAATGCCTGTCATCCCAGTGCCGCCATCCATCGCCAACGGGCAGTTCGCCGCCGCGCAGCTCAATGCTGGCAAAATCTCCGGCCACGGCGCAATCCTGCGCTGCGTTGACCAGCGCCAACGCTGCGTCGGGCGAAGTCGCACACAGTCCTCCGCCCACGCCAAAGCCGCTAGATACCAGCGCCTTGCCAAACAGCGCAGATCGCACTTGCGTCAATGGCAGCCAGCCTGTGATGACGCCAAGGTGCTGCGTCACAAACCCGCCTGCACGCTGACCAGTGCCCGCCTCAACCGCGCGCAGCCACGCCGGGCGATGGAACAGGCTTGCGCGCTGCTCCGCCACGAAACCCTCGATCCGGCCACCCATCCGTGCATCCGACAAGTCTGCCAGCGATGCCACATGGGTCAAGGCAGTGCGAGACAGGGCAACGGGTGCATTCACGCAGCGAACTCGTTTTCGGGAGTGGTTTCCATGGGCATATCCACCGTCCGGCGCGCTTCGAGATGAGCTATCATGTCCATCCTGCACCAGCGAAATTCCTTCACCAGATCGCTCAGTTTCCCGGCCATCTTTTCAAGTCCGGTGTAGTGCCGCAGCTTCGACCGCATCGGCGCATTGGACACGCGCGGCTGATCGGGGTCGATTTCCCACGGATGAAAATAGAATATGGCCGGACGCCCCTCGCGCCGGTTCACCTGCCTGATCGCCCAGCGTGAAAAGCCATAGGGCAGGACGCGGAAGAACCCGCCGCCACCGGCCGCGACCCGTTTGCCACCCAGTATCGCCGTCGTCACCGGCAATTCGATGAGGTCCGACCACGGCAAGGGCTTAAAAGCAAAGCGAGGGGCATCGGGCCAACCGTAATGATCATGCGCGACCGGGGCGACGCTGGAGGAATACACATACCCCTGCTCGGCAAGTTCCATAAACGCCCATGGAGTGCGGTGATCGATGGAGAAGCTCGGGGCGCGATACCCGGTAACCTGCCGACCCGAACAATCTTCAAGGATGTGCCGCGCCTTGAGAATATCCTCGGCAAAGGTCTTGCGATCAAAGGTAAAGACCCGCGCATGGTCATAGCCGTGGCTGGCGATTTCGTGACCGGCATCGGCAATCCGGCGGATCATGGCCGGATGGCGCTTTGCCACCCAGCCCAGCGTAAAGAAGGTCGCGCTCACCTGCGCTTGTGCAAACAGGTCCAGGATTGCATCGACATTGCTTTCGACCCGCGTGCGAATGCCATCCCAGTTGTCGCGCGCGATCACATTTTCGAACGCACCGACCTGAAACCAGTCCTCGACATCGACGGAAAGACCGTTGACGATCCTGACCGTATCACTCTTGATCTTGTTTCTTGGCTGATCCGCGGAAATCGCCATGTCTCACGCTGCCTCACGCGAGGTATCATCTTCGAGCCATTCGATCAGCATGGTGAGCACATGGCGCAAAGAGTGCTCGTGCTCCTCAAGCCGTTGCTCGATCCGATCCAGCATTTCGCCCACAGCGGGGTCAAAGGGCTGCTTGGCACCTTCGGCTGCATCGCCCTGCGGCGCACCGGCGGCCTGAAGCTCGCTGATCGCGGCTTCCAGTTCGGCGGTGCGTTCGTCACGCTGCGCGAGCGTTGCGGCGACTTCCTCGGGGGCGACAGCGTCGCTGAAAACCGCTGTGGTGGCCTCCAAGTCGACCGGCACGCGCTGAGCAAGGACCGCAGGGGCCGAGTTTTCAGCGCCGCGCGTCTGATCGGAAGCCATTTCTTCGCAAACCGCTTCGAGCATAGAAGCTGTAAGCTCATCGGCCTCTTCAATCGCGCCCAGCAGCAACAGGCGGTTCATTACCTGATTGACCCGGCGCGGGATGCCACCGGTCGCATCGAACAGCACCGGCAGCAACCCCTCGGCAATCGCCGGACGCCCCTGCCATTCAACCTGTTCGAGGCGGTGGCGGATGTAATGTTCGACCTCTCCGGCATTCAGCGCATCCAGATGATGCGAAGCGATGATCCGCTGGCGCAACTGATCCAGGTCCGGATGATGCGCCAAGGTGCGCCGAAACTCAGGCTGGCCCAGCAGCAGGCTTTGCAACAGCGGGTGCGATCCAAGCTGAAAATTGGACAGCATCCGCAATTCCTCAAGCGCGGTGAAATCAAGGTTCTGGCATTCGTCCACCACCAACAGGCAGCGGCGCCCCGCGCGCGCTTCATCCTGCAGGAACCGTTCGATGGCACCCAGCGCTCCGGCCTTGTCCTTGCCTTCGATCGGCAGGCCAAAGCTCTGCGCGACCACATGGATCAGTTCTTCGCCATCCAGCGCGCTGGTGACAACCTGTGCCACCGTCAAAGCTGCGGGATCGATCCGCTCCATCAAATGCGCAACGAGGGTTGATTTACCCGCGCCGACTTCGCCCGTGATGACAATAAAGCCCTCGCCTTGGTTGAGCCCATAGCCAAGATAGCTCATCGCCTTTTTGTGGCTGACACTTTCAAAGTAGAATTGCGGGTCTGGCGTGAGCTGGAACGGTCGTCCGCTTAGGCCATAATATTGTTCGTACATGGGTTTTGGCTCCAGCTGTCAGAAGTCGTAACGCAGACCGACCAAGGCGCTTGCGGCGGCAAAGTCTTCGGCGTTGAAATCGCTCTCGAAATAATCCACGGCGAGCGCGGCGCGGGCGGACAGACGATCGGTGAGCGCCCGGCTGTAGGCCGCCGATGCGCCGTATGCGGTCAGATCGGAATTGTTCGCCTCGCTGGTGAACCAGTTGACATAGGCGTTGGTTGCAAAGTTGCCGCTGCGCCCGATTTCGCTGTTGATCGAGCCGGTGACGTAATAGCTTTCATCCGTCTGCCCGTTGAGCGCGGCCAGCACAGTGTTTTGCGCACCGATAAAGCTGCGACGGTCATAACCGCCTGCAATCGCCGCCGTCAGGCGCCCAAGCTGGCGCTGATAGCTGATCGAACCACCACGACCGCGGAATGCCGAAGACCGGATTGAACCGAACAGGCCAAGCCCGTCTGCGCCCTGCCCGCCGGTCACCAGCCCCGTGAAGTCTCCCGTCAGCACATTGCGTGTTGCCGTAAAATCGGTCGAAAGCCCGGACAGCGAATTGCTGACAGCGCCGCCAAAGCTCGTCAGACCATCATAAACGTTGACGTTGATCGCGCTGCGACTGTCGGGCGTGTAGGAAAAATTGCCAAAGAACGTGGTCGAAGCATAGCGCCGACCAACCGTGGCTGAGAGGGAAGTGCGCTCACTGGGACGCCATTGCACCCCAACATCCCAGATCAGACCATCGACATCGAAGGCAATTCGGCGCGGCACCGATCTGTCGGTGGCAAACCGGCCATCCTCGTCGATCACCGGAACGCCATTCGCATCGCGAAGGGCATCGCGGCTCGAAACCTCGACATCTTCATAGCCGATGCCGCCAACCACCGCGAAACTATCGCTTAGTGGGACGCTGACTTCGCCGCGCACATTCAAGTCGCGCACGCGCTGATCGAGGTTCGAAACGTCCTCCTGAAACGCTCCGGCGGTAACCGCCACGCCTATGGGCAAGCCGTTACCGGGACGGTTCCCGATGCGGGCATTGGCAGCATAGGACACGCTGTCGTCGAAAAAATCGACCGTATCGCCAGCCTGATTGATCGGGGTCTCGCCCGCTTCGACGCGATTATATCCCACGCGGGCATTTGCCGCGATATCGATTTCGCCAGTGCTGGTTGCGATGCTGGGTCCGGCATAGACGCTGTAAATCTGCCCGGCGGCATTCTGTGCGATGAGGGGGTTATTGCTGACCCCGCCGCCACCATCGATCCGGGTGCGGCTGGCCAATGCGCCTGCCTCAAGCGTCACGGAACGCGGCACAATCGCCAACGACCCGCGCGCCACGCCGCTGATGGTGTCAGTGTCAATTGCGTCGCCATAACCAATATTGCGTTCATAACGCAGCGATAATGATGCTGCGGAATTGCGCCCCTGTACGTTCGCATCGACGCCTGCCGCGATCTGCGTGAAGGTCAGCAGGTCATCGCCCGGCGTCAGTTGGGCCGTCAGGACTTGATTGACCTCGATATAAGGCTGGACGATCGCGGACGCACGTTCGTCGCCGTCGATATCCTGCGCGCTGGCAGGCGCTGCGATTGCGAGGCTCACAAGGATTGCGGCCAGCGCCGAGCGCATGGACACAGCGTTCCTGGAGATCGGATACATTGTTATTCCTCCGTCTCGCCATAATCGCCAAAGCGGCGACCTGACGGGCTGAACTGGGCTGCATTCAAGAGTAGCTTGATATCGGGGCAGGCGGACAGCAGCTGGTGCGCGTCTTCGATGGCAGCGCGACTTGTTTCGTCCGCGCGCACCACCAGCAGCGCCTGGCCCACATGGGCGGCCAACTCGGCGGCGGCCGATGCTGCAAGCGCGGGCGGAGTGTCAAAAATGATAAAGCGATTGGGCGCACCGCGCGTCAGCCGGTCGAGCACCTGACCGGTGCGTGCGCTCGAGAGGTATTCCCCATCGCGCGCGCTGCGGCTGCCTGCAGGCATGATAAACAGACCGGCGATATCGGTCTGAACCGCCAGTTCTTCGGGATTCTGGCCGCGGTCGACAATCGCGTCCATGATACCCAGGCCGCTCTCGATCCCGAACCGCCGCGCAATCGATGGCTGCATGACATCGGCATCGACCAGCAGTACCTCGACATCGCGTTCGGTCGAAAGCGCAATGGCGAGATTGGTCGCGCAGAATGTCTTGCCCTCTCCCGAATGTGGTGAGCACACCAGAATGCGGCGCGAAATCGCATCCCCGGAGGCGCGCGCATCGGACAGCAATTCCCGCTTGATGATGCGAAATTCTTCCAGCAATCCGCTGATCGGGTCTTCTGGCACGATCAGCCCTCCGGCGCGCAGGATGTCGCGATCAATCTGCACCCGCGGACCGCACAGATTGACCCTCGCTTCTGATTGGGGCTTCGCGCGTTGAGGCGCCTGTGATTGCGGCTGAGACTGAGAGTAAGGCTGACGATTGGCGTGTGGCTCAGTTTGCGGAGCCACCTCCGCAATAGCCCGTTCGGGCACCGACGCAGGCGGCTGGCGCTCGGCAACAGGCACACGCGGTGCGGCTTCGCGCAGTTGTTCAAGGATTCCGACCGGACGGATGTTATCGAGCCCGAAGGCCGCATCCGCACGCTCCAGCAGCGAGGTCCGCTTGCGCGCAGGCGCGCCAAGAGCTTGCGCCGCAGGATCGGCCGGAACACCGTTCTCTATGGGGGTATGCTTTGTCACATCCCGCTCCTCACGCGACCGATCCGATCGAGACCATCTCGATCGCAAGCAGGATTACAAAAACGCCAACCAAGGCCGCCGATGCTCCGGCAAATTGCTTCAATTGTCGCCGTGCAAGCAGACGCGCGCCCTCGGACACTGTCAGGGAAACCGAGCCAATCACTGGCAAATCGAATGTGCGTTCGAGTTTCTGCGCGGTCATGAAGGTCGATTTGAGCTGCCCCATCGCCCACGCCACACCCGCACCCGCAGCGCACCCGACAATCAGCACGCCCAGCAACAGCAGCGGACGATTTGGCGCAGTCGGCTTTTGCGGGACGACGGGCGGATCGATCAGGTCAAACTTGAACTGGCTGGTCTTCTCCTCGACATTTCCGCGCGTGCGCAGTTCCTCGCGGTTCTGCAGCAGCTCTTCGTATTTCTGCCGCAGCACGTCGTAATCACGGCTGATCCGGTTTGCCTCGGCTGCGACCGTGGGTTCGGACGCCTGGCTCGCCAGCATCGAGGCGATCTGCGATTGCAGCGCCGCGCGGCGCGATTGCAGCGCTTCGACGTTGGCTTGCCGTTCCGACTTGATGGCCAGCAACGAGGAATAGGCAGGATTGGGCGACCCGTTCGACTGGTTCGGCCCCTGCGCTGCGACCTGGCGCTGAAGGATAGCAATCTGCTTGATCGATGCCGCCACATCGGGATGTTCATTTTTCAGCCCGCGCGCGCGCAGCTCTGCCAACTGCGACTGAGCGCGCTGTAATGCAGCCTCGGGGCCGAGCGCATCGGCACCGCCCGCGATCGTGCGCGGGGTGCCCGACAATTGACCCTGTAGCGCGGCAAGCGAGCTTTGTGCGCCGGCAAGATCCGCTTCGATATCGCGCATTTCGGTGCGCATCTGCTGAATTATGGTGGACAGACTCTCCGAACCGCCGACCAGATCGGGATATTGCGATTCGAACACAAGGCGGCGCTGTTCGGCCAGCTCCAGCTCGGTCTTGCGCTCGGCCAATTGTTCATCGAGCTGGGAGACCGCACTGTTGAGATTGGCACGACTTCCAGCGATGTTTTCCTCGCGAAAAATATCGAGCAGTTTCTGCACCACATTGCGTGCCAGCACCGCATTTTCAGCATCGCTCAGATCGCTGTGGCCGACCGTAGCGGAAATCTCGAACAAATTGTCCTCCTCGCTGCGCACCGACACCTTCTTGGCAAGCGCCTCGATGGCGGCATTCATCTGGCCGCGATCGGTGATGCCCTCGCCCAGCTCTGTGCCTTTGATCACTTTTTCCAGGTTCACATTGCTGGCAAGCGTCTGACGAACACGCGTGATTTCTTCTTTGCCGTCGCCCGCAATGCCAAGCTGGCGCGACAGGTAATCCTCCACATCGACATAGATGCGTGCCCGCGATTCGTAAGAGTTGGGGATCATCGCGACCACCAGCCATCCAACGACGCAGATCGCCCACGCCACACCAAGCGCTATCCAGCGCCGATGCCAAACCGAATAGAGCGCCGTGCGCACCTGATCGAAGATATCGTCCATATCTCTACCCCCGCCCTAAAAGCGGCTTTCGGGAATGGAGATCGTATCGCCCGGCCTCAGCGCGACGTTGGCGGTGGCATCGCCCTTGTCCAGCAAGTCTTTCAGACGCAGGCGGTATTCCTGATTGAGTTTCGCCTTTTCATCGTAGCGGGTCAGCGTTGCTCGATTGCCAGCGGCAAATTCACCAAGACCGCCCACCGCGATCATCGCGTCCAGCACCGTCATGTTCGCCCGATACGGCAGGGCCGCAGGCCGCGCGCCCGCCCCGGTGATGCGGATCTGCTGCGGCAGCGCGCCGTTGAATTCGTTGACAATAACCGAAACGATCGGCTGTTCGATATACTGCTCCAGCTCTTTGCTGATATCGTCCTGCAACTGCGTCGGCGTCTTGCCCACGGCGATCATGTCGCGCACCAACGGGATCGTTATGCGCCCATCGGGGCGCACCTGAATATCCTCGGCGCTCAGTTCCGGATTGCGCCAGACATGGATGGTCAGCTTGTCCAGCGGGCCCAGAATGTAATCATCCTTGGGCGCCTGCGGGGTGGTGCTCTGGGTGGCAGGTGGCAATTGGGTGGTCGGCCCTCCCGCACACCCGCTCAGCGCCGCTACGGCAAGCGCGATACCGGAAATCCGGGGTAGAGAGAGCAAATAGTGCATCGATACGTATCCTTGGTCTGACCAAACCGACCCGGATGCGTTGTGCAGGAGCGACCTGAGAACCCGGGAAGTTGAACTGCCCTTGCTCCTGCCCGAAATTGGTGAACAGAGTGTTAGTGATAGCGCCGGATTTGCTTGGGTTTCCCGTTATGGGACAGTCATTTGCAGCGGTCTTAACGAGCCTTTTTCCGGCACATCAGACCAGCATTTCGACCGCCGCCCCATGGCCAAGAAACGCCGACGGGCTCGCCGTTGCGCCATAGGCCCCTGCACAGAACACCGCGACAAGATCGCCCACCTCGGCTCGCGGCAGCAGCGCCTGATCGGCAAGCCGATCCAGCGGGGTGCACAGGCATCCAACCACGTTAACCTCATCATCGGCCACTGCATCGAACCGCGAGGCTATCGCAACCGGGTAGTTTCGCCGCACCACCGTGCCAAAATTGCCCGACGCGGCAAGCTGATGGTGCAAGCCGCCATCGGTCACCAGATACGTCGTTCCGTGGCTGATCTTGCGATCAATCACGCGCGTCAGATACACGCCCGCCTCGCCCACCAGATACCGGCCGAGTTCAAGGCACAGTTGCGTCTCGTCAAAAACAGGCGGCAGATCGGCCACCATCTTTGACAGCGCCGCCCCGATCGGCGCGAGATCAAGCGCGGTGTCGTTTGGGAAGTACGGGATACCAAATCCACCGCCCATGTTGAGCTTTGGCAGAGGCTCACCAATGGACTCAGCCAATTCCCCTGCTAAATTCAGCACATTGAGCTGAGCTTCTATGATCGCTTCTTCACTCAGAGTCTGGCTGCCGGTGAAGATGTGAAGCCCGCGCCATTCGACCCCGGCGGCTATGATCGTCCGCGCCAGATCGGGAACGCGCTGCGCATCGACACCGAATTGCTTGGCCCCGCCGCCCATCTTCATACCCGAACCTTTCAGTTCGAAATCGGGGTTTACACGGATCGCCATGCGCGGCGCCTTGCCCAGTCGATCCCCAATGGCCAGCGTGCGTTGCGCCTCGCCCTCGGATTCGCAATTGAGCGTCACCCCTGCGGCAATGGCCGCCTCAAGTTCATCGTCACGCTTGCCCGGCCCGGCAAAACTGACGCGGGCAGGATCGATGCCCGCCGCCTGCACCATCGCCAGCTCGCCCGAAGAAGCGATGTCGAATCCGTCCGCCAGCGGCTCCATGTGCGCGATCACATCCGCAAACGGATTGGCCTTGATCGCGTAATTCACGCCGATCCGTTCGGGCAGCACGCTGCGCAATTGCGCCATACGTGCATTCAGCAGCGCGCGAGAATACACGAACAGCGGCGTGCGCCCGGCCTCCTCTACCAACTCGCTCGCACGCCTTCCGCCAATGGCAAGCTCCCCGCCAATTGCCTCAAAACCGGGCGGGATCGGGCCGAGCGGTTTCGTCATGCGTTGCCTGCGATCAACTCACGCAGCAGCGCGGTGCGGTCGATCTTGCCATTGGGGTTTAGCGGCATCGTGTCACGCCAGTGGATTGCCTTTGGTTGCATAAAGTTGGGAAGTTCGCACGCCAAGTGACTGGAAAGGTTGTCCCTCTCACCCTTGTCCTCGGTGCCACGCACGACCAGATGCACCGCATGACCCAGTCGGTCATCAGGCACTCCCAGCGCCACGGCTTCGGCCACGGCATCCAGCGCGAGCGCCGCGTCCTCGATCTCTTGCGGGCTGATGCGGTTGCCCGAACTCTTTATCATCGCATCGCGCCGACCGACGAAGTACAACAGATCATCCGCCGCCCGCTTTACCCGGTCGCCCGACCACACGGCGGCTCCACCATATTGCGAGGCGGCAGGGGCGGGCCTGAACCGGCGTGCGGTACGCTCCGCATCTTGCCAGTATCCTTGTGCCACCAGCGGCCCGCAATGGACCAGCTCGCCCTCCTCACCCAGCGCGGCAACCTCGCCCGCGTCATCGACCACGAGAATCTCGGCGAAGGGAATTGCGGTGCCCATCGAGGTTGGATGCGTGTCAACCAGCGAAGGGTCAAGGTAGGTCGAACGAAACGCCTCGGTCAGGCCATACATGGGGTAGAGATCGGCCTGCGGGAAAATCGACCGCAGCGCGCGAACCAGATCAACCGTCAATGCGCCGCCGCTGTTGGTCAGGCGGCGCAAGGGGGCAGAGGCATCGGCGGGCCATTCAATTTCGCTCAATTGCACCCACAAAGAGGGCACAGCCGCGAGCGACGTGACCTGATGGCGTGCACAAGCCTTTGCAACGTCGCGTGCAAACAGGAACTCCAGAGGGACCACGCTTCCGCCCGCATACCACGTGGATAACAGCTGGTTCTGACCGTAATCGAATGAGAGCGGCAGCACAGCCAGCGTCACATCGCTGCTGTCCAGCTTGAGATAATGCGCCACGCTGACCGCGCCGAGCCAGAGGTTTGCATGGCTGAGCATCACGCCTTTTGGCTGTCCAGTCGATCCGCTGGTATACAGGATTGCGGCGAGATCGTCAGGATCCGCCGTAGATGGCGCACATGCGATGTCGGCGTCGTATGCCTCCGTTAGCGCATCGCCTTCTTCGATCGCTGCACAGTCTGCCGGGGCGTCGCCTGCATCCAGCGATGCGAGCCTCGCCCTGTTACCGATCAGCATTCGCGCCCCGCTATTGGCGATGATATACGCCGCCTGCGCGCGTTTCAGCAACGGGTTGATCGGGACATGCACCAGCCCCGCACGCGCTGCCGCCAACGGCATGAGGCAGGCGATCTCTCCCTTTGCCGCCCAGGTCGCAACACGCGCGCCCGGTTCGCTCACCTGCGCCGCCAGCCAACCGGCCAGCCTTGCAACACGCAGTCTTAACTCATCATGGTTAAGCACCGCATCCTTGAGCACCAGCGCCGTTGCGCCCCCCAGCCCTTGCGCGCTTGCCCGTTCGGCAAGATGATCAATCGGATAGGGGGTGGCATCGGGGGTTTCTGGCATGAGCTTTGCCGGACAGGCTTTCGTAAGGGACAGTCATCACGTGATTGAAGTGCGGTATCACGATAGCGTTAACGTCTTGCAAGAGATGTTTAGCGATAGTGCACGCGCAGGTCAGTGGCGGGCACCCTTCGATCGGCCTGAATGGTTTGCGTTGCTAGCCCAGAGCGGTTTGGCCCCCTTAATCGCGACCGCCGAAGATGGTGGGCAGACCGCCGCCCTGCCACTGATGCGAAAGTCCGGGCGCATAACCCCGCTTCGCAACTGGTACAGCTTCACATGGCGGCCCCTTGTGCCCCCGGGCGAAGTGGGCGACCGGCTGCTGGCTGCCATTGCCCGCCATCTGCGCAGGCGCGCGCACCGCGTCACTCTTGCCCCGGTTCCCGATGAGGACGGTTCCGCGACCCGGCTGGCACGGGCGTTCACCACCGCCGGTTGGCGCGTCGAGGTTACCCGGTGCGATATCAATCACGTGCTGAATGTGGGGCAGAGGAACTTTGAGCAATATTGGGCAACCCGTCCCGGCCCTTTGCGTACGACCCTCGCGCGCAAGGCTAAGAAGGTCCAGACCACCATTTACGACAGCTTCGATGCACAGGCGTGGGCGCATTACGAGCACGTCTATACCGAAAGCTGGAAACCTGCCGAGGGGAAGCCCGAGATGCTGCGCGCCTTTGCCCAGGCAGAGGCGCAGGCAGGTCGCCTGCGCCTTGGTCTGGCGTATCAGGAAGCCGAACCGGTCGCCGCACAGTTCTGGACGGTGGAAAACGGCGTCGCCTACATCCACAAACTCGCGCATCTGGACAGCCACCGCCACCTTTCTGCCGGAACTACCCTGTCGGCTGCGCTGTTTGAATACGTTATAGACCGCGACCGCGTCGAACTCGTCGATTTCGGGACCGGAGACGAGCCTTACAAATCAGACTGGATGGAGGCGACGCGCCCCCGATACCAAATCGACTGTCTCGATATGAACCGACCGCGCGCGTGGATCGATCTTTTGCGTCTTGCGCTGCGCCGCAGCAGGTCGAGCGAGGTGCCCACGCTTGCGCCAAGGCCGATGGATAGCTAAGCCCGCCGCCCAATCAGCGAGTGCTTGCAGCTTTCCCCACTTTCCGCAGGGTAACCGCAGCCACTCGCGCTTTGCGCAAAGAATAAAGAGGTCGTCCGCGGCATGAGCAGCAACTTGATCACGCAGGAGAGCACTGCACCCAAAAGCGGCGATCACGTGACCAGTGATGCCATGAGTGCGCTCGAGATTGATCTGAAACTGAAGGCCATTATCGCTGACGTTCTGGGTATTGCGCCCGAGGATACGGCAGAATACACGCCCGAAACCGGGCTGTTTGGCCACCTGCCGGAGCTTGACTCGATGGCTGTGGCCGGTCTGCTGACAGAAATCGAGGATCGCTTGGGTATCGTAATTGAAGATGACGATATCGATGGTGAAATGCTTGAAACCTATGGCGGGCTGCTAGCTTTTGCCCAAGCGAAGATGACCGGGGTCTGATCCGGCAATCCGGCCCGGCGTGTTGGCATGGTATGATAATCGGTACCTGGAACGCTCCTGCGCGCAGCGGCAAATCGAGCGATGAATTGCTCGTGTCCTTTGCGCAAAGTCGTGAAGCGCGCATACTTGTGCTGCCCGCATGGTTTGATGAGGCGAACAGGCTGCGGCGGTTCACGATGGAGGTTATGCGGCGGCTCGATGCAGCCGGGATAGACTGCTTCATGCCCGATCTGCCCGGGTGCAATGAAAGCCTTTTACCGCTGAGGCACCAGACAATCGACGGATGGCGCGATGCGGCACAGGCGGCGGCGCAGCAGTTGGGCGCAACTCACGTGCTTGCGATGCGAGCGGCTGCACTGATTGCGCCAGCGCATTTGCCAGGGTGGCACTACGCGCCCGAAACAGGCGCGCGACAGCTCAAGTTGATGATGCGCGCGCACACAATTGCCCAGCGGGAGAAGGGCATTCACCAAACCACCGGAACCTTGCAGGTAAATGGCCGGACCAAGGGGGCGATCCTTGCCGGCTGGGAAATTGGCCCGGTTATGTTCAACGACCTTGAGAACGCGCAATCGCCTGCCGCCAGTGACCGCCAACGAGCAATCCCGGCCGATGCCCTTGGCGCCAGCCCGCTGTGGTTGCGCGCTGAACCGTCGCACGATCCGGCGCAGGCCGATACGCTGGCGGCGCTTGTGCGCGAAGGGATAATCGCCACATGAGCCGCCTGCACCTCACCTTTGGCTGCGGCAGCCTCAAACTGGCGGGCACGCTCGCTACCGCGCCCGGCACCAGCGGCCTTCTGATCGTGAGCGGCGGCAGCGAAATCCGCAGCGGCGCATTTGGCGCACAGGCGCAGCTTTCCGCTGCCATTGCAGGTGCAGGCTTTCCGGTGTTCCGGTTCGACCGGCGCGGTGTTGGCGACAGCGAAGGCGAAGATCGCGGGTTTCGCTCCGCATCGGGCGACATCGCGTCTGCCTGCGAAGCGTTCCGCGTGTTGGCTCCCGACGTGCGTCGCGTTATCGCCTTTGGCAATTGCGACGCGGCATCGGC
>JBBRVR010000010.1:0-54179 GCA_038246695.1 Sphingomonadales bacterium | reverse complement strand
CAACCCGCTGCGACTAGGCGGCATAGCCGCCAAGTCTCGCTCCCTTCCCGCAGGCGGGAAGGGTCACTCGCGCAGCCCCTTCAAGCAATGCACTTCAGAACGGATCGCAGTCACCACGCCTTCAATACTCCCCGCGACCTCGGCATTTGCAAACCGCAGCACGGTAAAGCCATTCTCGACCATCCAGCGATCCCGCGCCTCGTCCCGCGCAGGTGCAACATCGTGGCAGTGGCCGTCCAACTCGATCACCAGCTTCAATTCACGGCACAGGAAATTGGCGTAATACGGCGCACTCTTCATCGGGCGGCATCTGGCGGCTGAACTTTGCGCCCAGCTGGCTGCGTGCGAGATGCCCCACAGCGCGCGCTCTGCCGGGGTGGCCTGATTGCAAAGCGATCAGGCGCGTTGGGTGTTGCGGGGTCGCCAACTGGGCATTGTCGTTCTTTGCCCACCCCCGCCCCCGCCCGCAAGCGGTGAGTCGCAGACATCCAAAGGCCAGCGGATAGGGGTGGGCGCGGCTGCGTTCGGACCTCGCCTGCAGCACTCCGCATTTTCCTACTCGTCCGCACGCGTGGTAGGTCTTGGCTCATGATTTCGCCCCGTCTTCTGCCTTTCGCGCACCGCACCACATGCCGCGCCTGCGCGTTTTGGTTTTTAGAAGTGTCAACTTCGCAATTTCGCGCCAACACTCGGAAAATAAACAGAAATCCCGTCAAAAACGCGCTTGACGCGGTGTCAATTGTGTCAACTTCGCCGGTGCCCGCCGCTGAACCGTTTCAGCCGCTTTATCGTCCGGGGCGCGCCCGTCGCGTGGAAGGGAACCACCATCATGGAATCGCCAATCGCTGCCTGAGTGGCTATCACCATCGCAGCGTTCCGAACAACGCCATTTGCCTGCGCCCTAGGTTTCGTGTTCCGGGAGCGGGCCACCAGCGATCACTGCACGCGCCGCGCCCGATTTATCAGGAGAGGGTCGAGAACCACCGCAGATGCGTGGCCGCGAACCGGACGATCAGAGTTTGCGGGTATCGTGTTGCTTGAGCTTGCGCGCCTGAAAGGCAAAGCGCGCAGCGTCTCCGACATCGCTCTGGAATGACGAATTGACGAAGCCGCCGACGAGCGACCCCACGATCGGCACAACCATCCCGGCGCGGCTCCGAAAGCTGGCAAAAGCGATCGCGCGCGAAATACGCTCAACCACCTGATCCACAATCGGAGTGACGTTTTCATGCTCAGCCTGAACCAGCTCGCCGTGCATTCCGATGCCCGCTTCAAGATCGGCGATCCGCTGAGTGCGCTCTGCGGGCTGATCGAGCGCAGCCAGCTCAAGGATTTGCAGCCTGAAAAGTTTTTCCCCCGACCCATCGCCGTCAAACCCATAAGCGCCGCCCGTATCGCGGATCGTGCGCAATGCGATGGCGATCGTTGCGGGAATATCCGCGCTCATCGAAAGCGCACCGCCAAGGCCCGCTGCCGCACCTGTCGAGGCGCTGATCCCGCGAGCAATCCGGGCGACTCTTTTGGCCGCACGGTGCGCCGCCTGAAGATCATCCACATCGTGGCTGAACTGAACCAGCGGGGGCACGCTGACTGCGCGATCCAGCCCTTTCAGAACCGTTTCCACCAGACGATCCGGAACGACGCTTGCCACCGCTTTTCCAAAAGGATGCGTCAGCCGCTCGATACCGCGACCGAGCGTTGACGGGGTTTTTTGGCGGAAGGTTTCTTGTTCTTGTTGAATGTCCATAGTGTATCAATCGCGCATCAGAACAGACGTTCCCCGGAGATTGATGCAGGTCTGTTTCCTTGGCGCTGGACCACGCCCGACCACACCCCCCGCCTGTCGCTAGCGCAGTTGGCTGTCCTTGCTTCCGCGCCGGTTGAACCCGACGCTGGAGCGCGCACGATCGCGGCCGGCCTGACACGCGACGCAGGTTTTTGTCCCCGGCAGCGCGGCACGGCGCGCCTCTGGGATGACCTCTCCGCATTCGGCACAATATCTGGCCGCTTCGCCTACTGGCATATCGCTGCGCGCGCGCTTTACCGCGTCGGCAATCGTATCGTCGATCTGATCCTGCACAGCGCCATCGCGCGCCCAGCCGCCGGCCATCAGGCTTTTCCTGTTTGTTGATTGAGCATAGCGTTAAATTTGGAGGCAGAACGGCGTTTTGCAAGAGTGATGAGCATCTGGCTCACCCCAAGGCACGATCCGCCAGCAGCTTATGCGTCAATCGATACTGTGCGCTCCCAGTTGCGGGTTCATCGCGGTAACGCGGTTCAGCCAAGCCTTGGGCTTGCGCAGCATGTCCTTGGGATAATCGACTTTCACGCCCAGCAATTGCGCCATGCGGCCCACGAAATGGATGCAGTTGCGCGTTTCGAGGTCGTAATATTTGCCCGGCGCGCTCTGCCATTTCTTCACTTCGGCCACGATCATGCGATATTGCGCATCGGTAAGCGTCATCGAGAAGTGGCGGTTGGTGTTCTTCACGTTCTTCGCGCTTTCGGCCAGCACCTTGTGTTCCACGGGGCCGGCCAGCACCGCGGGCGTCGCGCTACGGGCGGAAAAGCCGTAATTCTCGTTCACTGGCGCGCCGGTTTCCTCCAGCGTCCCGTCCAGCACGATAAAGGTGTGCGGATACCGCCCCCAGAACACGTTGCCGTTGAAGCTGTGGAAGTGAATCTGCACCTCGGCCAGCGCGGGGCCGGTCCACAGCAGGGCGAAAAGCAGCACGAAATGCTTGAACAGACGGGTCATAACGCTGCGTCTATTGCGTGATGCGGCTGCGCGCGCAAGGGGTTAGCGACAGCCCGCCTATGATGCGAGCAGGCTGGCGTTCCCTCCCGCCGCCGTGGTGTCGATGCAGGTCACCCGCTCGGTCGCGAACCGGGCGAGGTAATGCGGCCCGCCCGCCTTTGGGCCGGTGCCCGAAAGGCCCTCTCCGCCAAATGGCTGGCTTTCCACGATCGCGCCGATCTGGTTGCGATTGACATAGAAATTGCCGACCCGTGCGCGGCCCTGCACAAACCGGCGTGTGGCGGCGATGCGGCTGTGCAGCCCCAGCGTCAGCCCGTATCCGGTGGCGTTGATGTCATCGACCACCTGCCCCAGACCCCCGGCGGCAAAACGGCAGACATGCAGCACCGGCCCGAAATTCTCGCGTTTGAGGTCGAGGATCGAATCAAGCTCGATAATGGTCGGCGCGACAAAGCAGCCGCGCGAGGTTTGCACAGGCATCGGCAGGCGCCACACCGTCCGGTCGTTTTGCTGACCCGATTGCTGACGACGCGCGACGTGGCGTTCCAGCGCGGCCTGCGCATCGGGATCGATCACCGGGCCAACATCGGTGGAGATAAGCGCAGGATCGCCGACATGCAGCGCCGCGAATCCGCCGCGGATCATTTCCAGCATGGCGTCCGCCACATCGTCCTGCAAATACAGCACACGCAGCGCGGAGCAGCGCTGCCCCGCGCTCTGGAATGCACTCGCCAGCACGTCGCGCACCACCTGTTCAGGCAGGGCGGAGCTGTCGACGATCATCGCGTTCTGCCCGCCGGTTTCTGCAATCAGCGTCGCAATCGGCCCATCGCGCGCGGCCAGCGTGCGGTTGATTGCCTGCGCGGTCTGGGTCGATCCGGTGAAGGCGACGCCAGCCAGCAGTGAGTGCGCGGTGATCATCTGGCCGACCTCGCCCGCGCCGGGCAGCAATTGCAGCGCCTCTGGCGGGATGCCGACCTGATGGCACAGCTTTACCGCAAACGCGGCGATCAGCGGGGTCTGTTCGGCGGGCTTTGCAATGACGGTGTTGCCCGCCGCCAGCGCGGCCGATGCCATGCCGATGAAGATCGCGAGCGGGAAATTCCACGGGGATATCGTCGCGAACACCCCGCGTCCGTGCATCGAAAGCGTGTTTTCCTCCCCCGTCGGGCCTGGCAGGATCACGGGCGCGGCAAACTGACGCCGCGCCTCACTGGCGTAATAGCGCAGAAAATCCACCGCCTCGCGCAGTTCCGCGACGCCATCGGGCAGGGTCTTGCCCGCCTCGCGCGTGCACAGCGAGAGGAATTCGTCAGTGTGCGCCTCGAACAGGTCGGCGGCGTCTTCCAGCAGGATCGCGCGTTTGTCCCCGCCCAGCGCATCCCAGCCGGGCTGGATCGCGGCGGCTCTGGCAAAGGCATCGTCCACCTCCGCCGGGGTCGCATCGCGGCGGGTGCCGACTTCGCGCGCAACATCGTGCGGCATGGTGATCGGGGCGATTTCGCCCGCTTCCTTGCGCGCGAAAGTCGGCTCCGCGCTCCAGCGCACCTGTTCCAGCTGCTCCAGCCGCGCCTGCAAGGGGGCCAGCACCAGCGGATCGGCCAGATCGACCCCGGCGCTGTTCACGCGGCGGCCGAGTATATCGCGCGGCAACGGGATCGCCGGATTGCGGCGCGGGGACAGCGCAGCCAGCTCCGCCAACGGATCATCCACCAGGTCCTGCGCCGCGATATCGGCATCGCCCATGCGGTTCACAAAGCTGGTGTTCGCGCCGTTCTCCAGCAGGCGGCGCACCAGATAGGCGAGCAATTCGGTGTGCCCGCCGACCGGCGCATAGATCCGCACCGGGGTGGGAACGTTGCCTTCGATCCGGCGCAGGGTCTCGTAAACCTCCTCTCCCATTCCGTGCAGCCGCTGGTATTCGAAAGGGCGCCCGGAACTGAGTTCCTTGATCGAGGCAACAGTCAGCGCATTATGCGTCGCAAACGCCGGGTAGATTACGTCGGAATGTTCGAACAAACGCGCGGCGCAGGCGAGATAGGATACATCGGTCGCCAGCTTGCGCGTGAAGACTGGGTAATCGGTGTATCCGCCCACCTGCGAAAGCTTGATCTCGCTGTCCCAATACGCGCCCTTCACCAGCCGCACGAACAGCCGCCGCCCGTGCCGCCGCGCCAGTTTCGCGATCCAGTCGCACAGCGGCACGGCGCGCTTCTGATAGGCCTGTATCGCCAGGCCGAACCCTTCCCAGCGCGACCCATCGGGCCGCACGAACAGCGCATCGTCCGCCGACAGCGTCTCGATAATGTCGAGGCTCAGTTCCAGCCGGTCAGCCTCTTCGGCATCGATGGTAAAATGAATGTCCGCATCGCGCGCTTTTGTCGCAAGATCGCGCACGATCGGCACGATATCGTCATGCGCCTGCGCTGCATGGAGGAACGAATATTGGGGGTGCAGCGCCGACAGCTTCACCGAAATGCCCGGCGATCCGCCAACGCCCGCAGCCGCCTCTCGCGCCAGCCGGTCGAGCGCGCCCGCATAAGCCAGCCGGTATTCTTCCGCATCGGCAAACGTCATCGCCGCCTCGCCCAGCATGTCGAACGAATGCGTCAGCCCCTTCGCGCGTTCGGGCGCGGCGCGTTTCAGCGCCTCGTCGATGGTGCGACCGAACACGAATTGCCCGCCCATGATCCGCATCGCCTGCAAGGTCGCCTTGCGGATGACTGGTTCGCCCAGCCGGTTCATGGTCCGTTTCAGCGTCGATCCCATGCCTTTTTGATGCGCTTCGGGCTGGTCCAGCACCTCGCCTGTCAGCATGAGCGAAAACGTCGCCGCGTTGACAAAGGTAGAGGAGCTTTCGCCCAGATGCTCGCCCCAGTCGATGGTGCCGATCTTGTCCTTGATCAGCGCATCGGCGGTGTCGTTATCGGGTACGCGCAGCAGCGCCTCGGCCAGGCACATCAGCGCGATGCCCTCCTCGGTGTCTAGCCCGAATTGCTGCAGGAACGCGTCGATCCCGCTCGCCTTGTGTCGCCGCGCGCCGGTGATGAGTTCAATCGCCAGCGCAGCCGCATCGTCATGCACGCGCTGCGCCGGGGCCGCCTGTTCCAGTCGGGTGGCGACGCACGCCTCTTCCTCTTCGCGATAGGCGCGGCGCAGATCGCTGCGGTCGAGGACGGCGGCGGAATTGCCGGGCAGGGTGGGCGTGGTCACGCTGTTTGTCACAGGGGCAGGATCGCTTGTAATGAGGGGTGAGTCGGAACGTCAGCCGATTTGCACTCGCGCCGTTCTGCTATCAATAGTCGATCGCCAAGAGCCGAGTGAAAAGCGTGCGCGGTTGACAATCCCGGCTCGCGTGTCAAATTTGTCCGGACAAATACCAAGGGAACCCGTCATGGCCTCCGATCTGCCTCCGCCCTACACCGCGCTGACCCGCCACGGCATGTCGCCGCGCACCACGCATGACGAGGCGGCGCGCTTCAATTTCCTAACGCATTTCAACCGCTATCTTTCGGGCAGCATCGGTGCGGGCAACAAGATCGCGTATGAAAGTCGCGCCCTGCCAGCTTTTCGCGAAGAGCATGGCCGCGATCCTGCACACCGGTACGAAATCCGCGATGCGATGAACCGCGATCCGTGGCATCAGGCGTGGTCGGCGCTCAAACGCAATTCGATGGAGATGCGCCAGCATTTCGGGCGGCAGGTGGTGCTGCGTCAGCTGGATGAGCTGGACGGGCAGGCGCGCCAATATAACGAGCATTCGGGGATGCTGGAGCTGGACCCATCGGTAAATCAGCCGCCCTACCAGACTGCGGTCGATATTCACTGCCAGCCGGGCGGATACCACTCCGAGGAGCGACCCGGCGATGTGACGGCGGGCGCGAATTACGATGGCGGCCTGTTTGCGACCGTTGGGGGCGCGCTGGGTGGGCTGAACGATGGCGGCGGGCAGGCTGTGGTCAACTGGGCGAAGGCAGAGCGGCCCGATTGGCAGCCACAACGCATCCTCGATATCGGCTGTACGGTGGGCCACAATGCAGTGCCGATTGCGCAGGCCTATCCACAAGCGGAAGTGATCGCGATAGACACGGCGGGCGCGTGCCTGCGTTATGGTGCGGCGCGCGCGGCTTCGATGGGGGTGGGGAATATCAAATTCGTGCAAGCCTCTGGCGAGGATCTCTCGCGCTGGGCCGATGGGCATTTCGACTGGGTGCAGACGACGATGTTTCTGCATGAACTTTCGGCCAAGGCGATGCCACGCCTGCTGGCCGAGACGTATCGCGTGCTCGCGCCGGGCGGGTTGATCCTGCATGTCGAACAGCCACAATATTCCGATGAAATGCCGCTGTTCGAACAGTTCATGCGCGATTGGGATGCGTTCAACAATAATGAGCCGTTCTGGTCTGCCATGCACGGGCAGGATCTGAAACAGGTGATGGCCGATGCCGGTTTCGCAAAGGAGCAGCAGTTCACCGCGGGCCTGCGCGCAGTCGTCGATCCGGAGATATTTCCGCCTTCGCCTGATGACGCGGAGGAGGACTTTGGCCGCGCTGCGATCTGGAACGCTTATGGCGCGTGGAAACCGGCGCAACATGAGGTCGCAGCGTGAGCGATGACATCGACTGGGTGGCGCGTTCGGGAAAGCGGGCCAAGGGCAAGCGGCCCGATTACGTCGCCGATCCCGCGCTCGACAGGCTGTATTCCACCGTGCTGGCGATGGCGGCCGAAATGTCGGCCCTGCGCGACCGGCAGGATACATTGGAGCGGTTGCTGGATGAAAAAGGCACGATCAGCCGTGCCGATGTCGAGGCGTACGAACCCGACCGCGCGGCGGCGCAGGAGCGGGGGTTGTCCACCAGAGCCTATATCGCCCGCATAATGCGCGGGTTTCAGCAGGATATGGAAGCGATGGAGGCGGACGATCCGCCCGTGATGGACGTGGTGGAGCGGCTTGCGCGCGAATGATGGCGCGCACTCCCGATGACCCAGTTTTACAGGAACCTGAAACCATGCCAGCCTATATGATCGTCACCGCCGCCATTCATGATCGCGAGGCCTTCATCACAGGCTATGGCCCGGCAGCCGCCGAACTGATCGGCACATTCGGCGGGGAATATCTGCTGCGCGGGCCTGGCGCGGAATTGCTGGAGGGGGATTTCGGTGACGGGGCGGGCATGGTAATCTCGAAATGGCCTGACCGCGCCTCCGCAAAGGCGTTCTGGCACAGCCCTGAATACGCCGAGGTCAAGAAACTGCGCGATGGGCTGGCCGATGTGCAGGTGCTGCTGATCGATGGACCCGATATCAGTCCAGTATCTGATTAAGCTCGATCAGGATGCCATCGGGGTCGAAGAAATTGCACCCCATCACCCGGATCTCCGCCCCGCCATCGCGACCCGGATAGACCTGCAATCGCGGCTCTGCGGTGAAGGTAACGCCGGGCACCGCCTTGGCCGCTGCACAGCGCCCTTCGACATCTTCGGTGTTGAGGATGATGACGACATCGCCCGGACCCATCCGTTTGGGATAATCGCCTGCGGAGATGGGCGGATCGATCCACTGCATCAGCCCGATCCAGCCGACCCAGTTGTCGTTCGCGTTGAGCAGCACCAGCCGCGCATTTGCCCCCGGCTTGCCCGCGGGCAGGGCAACGCCCGAAGTGGTGACGATGGTATCGTAATTGACCTCCAAGCCGATCACATCGCGATACAGCGCCAGCGATTTTTCGATATCGCGCACGATGATCGTGGTGCGGCGCACATCGGTCGGCAGGCGGCCTTTCGGCTTAGCAACGCCAGCGGCGGCTGGTGCTGCGGGCGCGGGCGGCGCTGCTTCATTGCCGACCGCGACCACGCAGCCGCCCAGCATCAGCGCGCCGGCAAACGTTGCGAGTATTCTCATGCAATTGCCCCCACTGCGCCGCTTGCAATCAGCGCATCAGCTTTTTCAGTATCGTAACCCAGCCCGGCCAGCACGGCGCGCGCATCGCGCCCCGGCTTGGGCAGGGACTGCGGCGATCCGATCCGCTGCCCCCCCATTTCGAGCGGGATCGTGGGCAGTCGGACCTGCGTGCCGTTGTCGAGCGTCACGTCCTCCAGCCCGCCTTTGTTGAGGTGCGGATCATCGAACATGTCCTGCGGCCGCCCAATGGGGGCAAACGGCAGGCCCGTTCCGTCAAGCTTCGCGATTACTTGTGCAGCGGTCAACTTTGCGATGAGCGCGCGGATCGGCGGCAGGATGCGATCTCGCGCCGCCACGCGCGCATTGTTTTCGCGCAGCGCCTCGTCCGCCCACAATTCATCGAGGCCGAACAGCGCGCAGAACTTCTCCCACAGCGCGTCGGTGACCACGCCGATAAACACCGGATCGTCCGCCGTCTGGAACACATCGTAGATCGCCCAGGCTGAAACGCGCGCGGGCATTGGCGCGGCGGGCGTGCCAGTGACGGCGAATTGCGCCATGTGCTGCCCGACAAGGTAGATCGTGGTTTCAAACAGGCTGGCGATCACTTTCTGCCCGCGCCCGGTGCGGTGGCGTTCCTCCAGCGCGGCGAGGATGCCGATCACGCCGAACATGCCGCCTGTGACGTCGATCACACTTGCGCCCGCGCGCAAGGGCTGACCGGGCGGACCGGTCATATAGGCAAGCCCGCCCATCATCTGCGCGACCTCATCGAGCGCGGTGCGCTGTTCGTACGGGCCGGGCAGAAAGCCCTTTTCGCTGCAATAAATGAGGCGCGGATTGGCGGAGGTGCAGCTTTCATAATCCAGCCCCAGCCGATCCAGCGCGCCGGGGCGAAAGTTTTCGACCAGCACGTCTGCGCCGGCGATCAGGTCTTTGGCGACTGCGATGCCATCATCGGATTTCAGATCGAGGCAGATCGATTGCTTGCCGCGATTGTACATCGGAAAGTACCCCGAACCCGATCCCCTCAAACGCCGCGTGGCATCCCCGCCAATGGGTTCGACCCGCACCACATCTGCGCCCAGTCCGGCGAGGATGTGCCCCACGGTCGGACCCATCACCATGTGGGTGAATTCGATGACTTTGATCCCGGCCAGCGGCGCAGGGGACGTCATGCCGCCACCCGCTGCGCGTAATCGAGCATTGGCCCGGCATCGGGGGTAAAGCCGTACAGCGGTTCACCCGGCAGCGCCTCGGCCAAGATCTTTCGCACCTCCAGCAGCTTTTCGAGGTCGATGCCGGTGTCATATCCCATCGCGTTGAGCATCAGGACGAGGTCTTCGGTCACCAGATTGCCGCTTGCGCCGGGCGCGAACGGGCAGCCGCCCAGACCGCCGAGCGAGGCATCGAAGGTGGTGATCCCCTCCTCCAGCCCCGCGACCACATTCGCAAGGCCCAGCCCGCGCGTATTATGGAGGTGCAGCGTGGTCAGCATATCCGCACCCACCGCGTCGCGCACGCGGCGCACCAGACGCCGCACCTGCGCGGGGTCGGCATAGCCGGTCGTGTCGGAGAGGCTGAATTCCTGCGCGCCCGCCTCTGCCGCCGCAACCGCGAGGCGCACCACCTGATCCTCTGCCACCGCGCCTTCCATCGTGCAGCCGAACGCGGTGGACAGGCTCACGGCGAAATGCACGCCCGCCCCTCGCGCAATTTCCGCCGCCGCTGCAATCTCTGCGAGCATGGTGGGATGATCCTTGCGCACGTTTTTTATCGAGTGCGTCTCGCTCATGGAGAACGGAATGCTTATCGCGTGAACGCCCGCGTCAGCCGCAAGCTGCGCACCCCTGGCATTGGGCACAAGCGCGACAACATTCAGCCCATCGATAGTACGCGCGAATTTTACCAGTTCGGGCGTGTCCGCCATTTGCGGCAACAGTGCGGGCGGGACGAAGCTGCCGACTTCGATCTCGCGCACGCCCGCCGCAGCTTCGGCAGCGATCCAGCGCTTCTTTGCTTCCAGCGGCATGATCGCCTTGATCGATTGCAGCCCGTCGCGCGGGCCGACTTCGGAGACAAGGATTTGCGTCATGCGGTATGCTCCAGATACACCCACGGACGCAGCCTGCGGTCGGCGACGGTCCACGCCTCGATTGCATCGTGCTGCGTCAGGGTGAGGTCGATGGCGTCCAGCCCTTGGCCCAGAATTCGCTTGGCCTCCGGGTCGATGGTGAAGGGGTGGGCGGTGCCTTGATGCACCACGGTCTGCGCGCCAACGTTCACGATAATTTCCTGGCCTGCGAGGGCTTGCACAACGGCGCGATCCAGCGTGATCGGCAGCACAAAGTTGCGGATGCAATTGCCATAAAAGATTGGCGCGAAACTTTCCGCGACAATCGCCCTGATCCCGTATTCCGCGAGCGCCCAGACCGCGTGTTCGCGGCTGGACCCGCAACCGAAATTCGCGCCTCCGACAATAATCTGAGTGTCGCGGTATTCCGGCTGGTTGAGCGCGAAATCCGGGTTTTCGATCCGCGCGTCCGCATCGGTATAGCGCCACGGGGCAAACATCCCGTCCGCCAGCCCGTCTCGCCCGGTAGAGCGCATTTCGCGGCTGGGGATGATCGTATCGGTGTCGATATTGTCGAGAAGTATTGGCGCTGCGCGCGCCGTGAGGGTTGGTGGAAAAGCGTTCATGCCGCCGCTTCCGCTGGTGCGCGGGCGAATTCGCGCGGGTCGGCAATCGCACCTGCAATCGCGCTGGCGGCGACAGTTTCGGGTGAGGCGATGTGGGTCCGGATGCCCGGGCCCTGCCGCCCTTCGAAATTGCGATTGGTGCTGGAGATCGTGCGACTGCCCTCGGGAAAGCCCTCTCCGCCTGCATAAAAGCACAGCGAGCATCCACTCATCCGCCATTCGAACCCGGCGGCCTCGAAGATGCGGTCCAGCCCCTCGGCCTCGGCCTGACGTTTGACTGCCATGGAACCGGGCACCACCAGCGCCACTCGGACGCCTGGCGCGATGCGCCTCCCCTGCAGGATGCGGGCGGCGCGGCGCAGGTCGGAGATGCGCGAATTGGTGCAGCTGCCGATAAATGCGGCGTCGATCGGAGTACCCGCGATCCGCGCGCCCGGCGCTAGCCCGATATAATCGTGCGCGCGCTGCGGGCCTTGGGGCACGGTGCCATCAATGCGGATCGTGTGTTCGGGGCTGGTCCCCCAGCTGACCATCGGCGCGACGGTGCTGGCGTCGATCTCTATCTCGCGGTCGAACGTAGCGTCTTCGTCCGAGCAGAGCGTTGCCCAATGCGGATCGGTAAAATCGGACGGGGCATGGGGGCGACCGCTCAGATACTCGAACGTCTTTTTATCCGGCGCAATCAGCCCGGTCATCGCACTGAATTCGGTCGCCATGTTGCACAGCGTCATGCGCGCTTCCATGTCGAGGGCGCGCACCGCCTCTCCGGCGAATTCGACCACATGGCCTGATCCACCGCCCGCGCTGGCCTGCGCGATCAACGTCAGGATCATGTCCTTGGCGGTAACGCCCGCTGCCAGCGTCCCGGTAAGGCGCACGCGCATGGTCCGGGGCCGTTCCATCCGCAGGGTGCCCGTTACCATTGCGTGTTCGGCCTCGGAACTGCCGATGCCCCACGCCAGCGCGCCGAACGCCCCTTGCGTGCAGGTGTGGCTGTCGGGCGCGATCACAGTGAGGCCGGGCAGGACGATGCCCTGTTCGGGCGAGATCACATGGACGATGCCCTGATCGCGGTCATTCACATCGAAGAGCGTGATCCCGGCGGCTTTGCAAGCGGCGCGCGTTTCGGTGATGAAGCCTTGGCCGCCCGGCATCAACGTGCCGTCGGAGCGGCCAGGACGTGTATCGACGATGTGGTCCATCACCGCAAAGACGCGTCGCGGATCGCGCACCCTTCGGCCCATCTCGGCCATGCGTTTCAACGCCGATGCTCCGGTGCGTTCATGCAGAAACACCCGGTCAATCGCAATCAGCGAAGCGCCGCCGGAGGTTTTGGCGACCTCATGCGCGTCCCAGATTCGATCGAAAAGCGTGTGTTCCATATCCCCGCGTGCCTTCAGCTATTCTCTGCCATCTCTGCATCGACCGCGCGCCAGTCCCTCGTCACGAAGGTTTCCTGAATCGCGGTGCGCGTTTCCAGCATCCCGTTGCGGATCCAGTGCCATGTGCGGCAGCGGTTTTGCCCATCGTCCGAAATCTGGATCTGCTCGTAGAGATACAGCGAGGGGTCGCCGGTGCGCTGCCAGTAAAGCATCATTGTACGACTATATTCGTCCAGCGGCACTTCAGCAGCCCAGCCCTGAATCAGCTCGTTATCCCACCAGATGCGCCCGTCGCGATAGGTTGCGGGGAAATCGCGCACCTCGGTCTTGCCGTCGGGCCAAGTGTAGTGGTTGGTCTGGTGGTAGGGAATGTCGTCCTTGCCTGTCATCCGGCATAACAGACGGCTGGCGTGCTGGTCGATCAATTCGTCCTTCGCATTGAAATAGCTGTAGGTGCCGTCCCACACACCCTCGTGACGGGCGAGCAGCGGCATTCTTTCGGAGAATTCGGTGAATGTGGTCATCAATCGTCTCCCTTTCGGTTGAGCAGAAATTCGTGCCAGCGCTGTGCCGCATCGCCTGCGCGGATGCGGGCGCGGGCGCGAGTGTGCAGCGCGTACGGATCAAGCAGCGCCGGTTCGAGCGGGATCGCGTGCTCCGCGCTCGCTTCATACCACGGGTCGAAGAAAACCTCTGCTCGCGCGACCGCCCATGCGCGTTGCAGATATTGGCCGAACCGGTCCGGCGTCATGTCGGGATGGAGGCGCGCCGGGTCGCCTTTGGGCAAATCGGGCCAGCGGATGGCGCCTGCGCCCAGTGCATTTGCGGCGGCGGCGATAGTGGCGGCAAAATCCTCGCAGGGATCGGACTGGCCGTGTCCGGGCACGTCGATGGCGATATCTCCGGGCGCAGGCGGTGCCAGTTCGCCAGCGGGCCCGTGCAGCACGAGCGTGCCGCCGCTAGTTCCCTTCCAGTGAATGAGGCCGCCGCCCAATACCAGCCACCCTTCGTCCGTAACCTCAGCCAGATTGGTGGTGTCGGTGCCGTCAATGCCCTCGCGCAGAAACGCGAGGCTGGCGGACTGATGATCGGCGGGGCTCGCCACCTTCTGCGCGCGCCAGCCATCGGGCATCACTCCCAGCCGATCTATATGCGCCTGCAACGGATCGCCGTCATACGCGGTGATGAGGCATGGCGGCACCTGTGGCCCCGGCGGCGGAATATCCCTCGGCGCGCGCAGAACCGCGCCATAGCCCGCGCGATAGGCATTGCCCGCGTCCAGCATCTCCGCCACCGCCTGCGCCACCCGCGCGACATCGGAATGGGCGACGCTCAGCCGCGCTTCCTCGCGCGTGTCGAACCACGGAAACACCCAGCTTTGCTCCAGCATCCGGTTCCATAGCCACGTCAGGTGCTCACCATAAGCTTCGGGCAGGAATTCGGGCAGATACCGCTCTCCGAAGATGCGCATTTCCTCGTCAGTCCAGATCGCATAGCCACCGATTGCTAATCGCGAAAACCGCTCTGGATTGCGCTTCACCGCGGTGACGAGAATGATTCCGCCCGAATGGAAGCCATAGGCTGCGCACCGATCCACACCCAGCGCATCCAGAAAATCGCACAGTCCATCGGCGAACGCACCAATCAGGGGATTTGCCGCATCTAAAGGCTCGCTTTGACCGAACCCCGGACTATCGGGCGCAAGGCAGGTAAAGTGCTGCCCCCATTGCTGCATCAGGGCGGCGTATTCGGCGCTGGAGCGCGGGCTTTGATGCACCATCAAGAGCACCGGACCTGTGCCGCAGCGGCGGTAATGCACGCGGCGCGCCGGCTCTCCTCCGGCGGCGGGAACAGTAACAACGTGCCGAGTGATAGTGCGGGTCAAGGCAGCCTCAAGTTGTCCGGACAAATTATGCTCGACAAGCCTCTACCCCGCGGCTTAGTGTGTTGTCAAAGTGCTTGAAAGACGAGGGACCGGATGAGCGATTGGGTTGGCACAAAAATGGTTGAGGACGGCAGGACTGCGCGCCAGTTGTTCGAAGCGGTGATGGGCAATCCCGAACGCCGCAAATTCGGCTTTGGCGAAAAGCTGGCCATTGTGAATGTCGATGTGCAGCAGGCCTATACCCGAACCGATCTGTTCAGGACCGCTTACGAGACCGATCCGCGCCAGATTGAATACATCAACACAATCAGCGCGCTGGCGCGGGGCAAGGGCATGCCGGTGATCTGGAGCCGCGTCGCGTACAAGGATGATGCGGGCGATGCAGGCGTGTGGGGCACGCGCACCGATACCGAGGATAGCCTGCAGAACATCAAATACGGCAGTGAGCGGCACGCCTTCGACCCGCGCTGCAATATCCAGCCAGACGATCTGCAATTCACCAAACGGATGCCCAGCGTTTTCTTCGAAACCCCGCTCGCCAGTTTTCTGACGTTCCACCGTGTCGATACGGTGGTGGTGACCGGCGGCAGCACGTCGGGCTGCGTGCGCGCAACGGCGGTCGATGCATTGAGCCACGGATACCGCGCGATCGTGCCGATAGAAACCTGCGCAGACAAGCATGAAAGCTATCACTTCGCCAACCTCACCGACCTGCAACTGAAATACGCCGACGTGGAGCCGGTGCAGGCGGTGATCGACTGGCTGGAGGCGCGCTGAGCCATGGACGAAGGCGCGCCCGATCCGGGGCTTTACGATTACCAGCCCTATCGCAACCGGCCAAAGCTGGCCTGGCCTGATGGCCGATCGTGCGCAGTGTGGGTTGCGCCCAATCTGGAATATTACGAGATCGACCCGCCCGCCAATCCGCAGCGCAAGCCGTGGGCAAGGGCGCATCCCGATGTGGCCGGCTTTTCCTATCGTGATCATTCCAACCGGGTTAGCCATTGGCGCATGGCCGATGTCATGTCGCGGCACGGGTTTCCCGGATCGGTCAGCCTGTCGGTCGCGCTGTGCGATCACCATCCGCAGGTCGTCGCCGACGGGGTGGCGCGCGGGTGGGAATTCTTCAGCCACGGGATTTACAACACCCGCTATTCCTATGGCATGACCGAGGAACAGGAACGCGCAATCATCGAGGATTCGATTGCCACCGTTCAGCGCGCCACCGGACAACGCATTCGCGGCTGGCTGGCCCCTGCGTTGACGCATACGCCGCGCACGCTTGATCTGCTGGCGGAGTACGATTTCGACTACACCTGCGACCTGTATCACGATGATCAGGTGCAGGAGGTGAAGGTGGCATCAGGGCAACTGGCCTCAATCCCCTACAGCCTGGAGGTGAACGATCACTATGGCTTCAATGTCTATGGCATGTCGGGCCGCGAATACGCCGATTGCCTGATCCGGCAGTTTGATCGGCTGGCGGATGAGGGCGAGCGTACCGGCTCCGGCACCGTCATGTGCATCCCGCTGCACGCCTATCTGATCGGCCAGCCGCACCGTATCGGCCCGTTTGAGGAGGCGCTCGCGCACATCGCCGCAGACCCGCGCTGCTGGAAAGCGCGCGCGGGCGAGGTCGTGGACGCGTGGAGAGGGCAGGTGGGGAGGGCGCAGCAATGACCCTGCCAGCCGATTACATCACCTATCCGCGCCGTCGCGAAGGCTACGATCACGATCTTTATGCATGGTCCAACATGCATGATCGCGCTCCTGTAAGCTGGCCCGATGGAAAATCGGTCGCGGTGTGGCTGTGCGTCAGCCTTGAATGGTTTCCAATCACGCCTGAGGATAAACCCTTCCGCGCGCCCGGCCACATGGTCACGCCCTATCCCGATTACCGCCACTACACGGTGCGCGATTACGGCAACCGGGTGGGGGTGTGGCGAATGCTCGATGCATTCAAAGCGGCGGGCGTGCGCGCGAGCTTCGCCACCAACGCGGCCATCGCAGAGCGGTATCCGCAACTGATCGAGGCGGTGCTGGCAGACGGCCATGAAATCATCGCTCATTCGACCGACATGAACGGCACCATCACCTCCGACCTCACCGAGACGCAGGAGCGCGCGCTGATTGCAGACAGCCTTTCCCGGCTGGAGGCGGCATCGGGCGTGCGGCCAAAGGGCTGGCTTTCCATCGCCCGTTCGCAAAGCTGGCGCACGCTCAATCTGCTGGCCGAGCACGGCATCGCCTACACCTGCGACTGGGTGAACGATGAACTGCCCTATCGCATGGCGAATGGCGTGGTGAATCTGCCGCTCAACACCGAACTTTCAGATCGCGCGATCATCGCCGCGCAGCAGCATTCGGCGCAAGGATGGGCGCAGATGATGCGCGATGCGTTCGACTGGCTGGCGCTGGAGGCTTCGGGAACTGCCTATACGCAGGGCGGCGGGCGGATGCTGCCGATCCATCTCACGCCGTACATCATGGGCCTGCCCTATCGTATCGGCGCGCTGGAGGAATTGCTGGCGGACCTTTGCGCGCGCAAGGAGGCGTGGTTCGCTCCGGGTGCCGAGATCGTCGAGCAATGGGAGCGCCAGCAGTGACCGTGATGAAAGCCCGCAACCCGCGCACCGGCGTCGATGATTATGAATTCGCCGCCAGTACCCGCGCCCAAATCGCCGCAGAGGCCGCGCGTCTGCGCGCCGCGCAGCCCGCATGGGAGGCACTGGGACCGGAAGGCCGCGCCGCGGTGATCACCCGCTTTGCCGATGCGATGGAGGCGCACGCCCCAGCGATAGCCGCCGCGCTATCCGTGGACACCGGGCGCAGTGCGATTTCATGGATCGAGGTGCAGAGCGCTGCCGCCAATGTCCGCCGCTGGGCGGCGCGCGGCCCGCAATTGTTCGCCGCGCTGGATCGCGGGCCGAAACCTTCGGCGACGCCGGGGATCGAGATCGTCACCCACTATTCCGCGCATCCCCTGTTCGGCGCGATTGCTCCGTGGAACTTCCCCGTCATCCTAAGCCATATCGACGCCGTGCCTGCGCTGATGGCGGGCTGTGCGGCGCTGGTGAAGCCGTCCGAGGTCACCCCGCGTTTTGTCGAGCCGATGCGCGAAGTGCTGGCGCAGGTGCCCGAACTGCCGCTCGCCTATGTGATGGGCGGGCCGGATGTGGGGGAGGCGCTGATCGAGGAGGTGGATTACGTCTGCTTCACCGGGTCCACAGCGACGGGCCGCAAGGTGGCACAGGCCGCCGCGCGCCAGCTGATCCCGGCGAACCTTGAGCTGGGCGGCAAGGATCCGATGATCATCGCCGCCAGCGCCGATCCGCAATGGGCGGCGGGCGTGGCGCTGCGATCTTCCATCGTCGCCACCGGTCAGGCGTGCCAGTCGATTGAGCGGATTTATGTGGCGCAGGAGATTGCCGAGCCGTTTCTCGCCGCGCTGCAACAGGCCGCGCGCGCTGTTGAGCTGACCTGGCCCGATCCGCAATCGGGCCATATCGGCCCCTTCATCTTTGCCGCGCAGGCAGAAAAGATCGCCGCGCAGATCGCCGATGCGGTGGCGAAGGGCGCGCGCATCGTATGCGGCGGCGAGATAGAGCAACTGGACGGCGGCACCTATCTGCGGCCCACCGTGTTGACGGGCGTGACGCCCGATATGGCTCTGATGCACGAAGAGACATTCGGCCCGGTGCTGCCGGTGACGGTGTTTACCGATCTGAATGATGCCATCGCACAGGCGAATGACAGCGCGTACGGCCTGTCCGCGGCTGTGCTGGCAGGTTCGCTGGAAGAGGCGGCGGGCATCGCGCCTCGACTTGATGCAGGGGCGATCAGCCTGCAGGACGGGGCGCTAACCAGCATGGTCGGTGATGCGACGAACCTGTCGCGCAAGGGCAGCGGGCTTGGCCCAAGCCGGATGGGCGACACAGGGATCCTGCGTTTTCTGCGCGAACAGGCCATTATCCGCCAGACCGCAACGCCGCTGCCGATCGACGCCTATCGCGAGGGGCAAGGCGGATGAGCAACAGAACCGCCCTTGCCGCCGCCATGCCCGCGATGCTGGCACATGATGGCTGGTGGGATGGGTGGTATCGCCATTATGACTGCGACGGCACGCAGATCGACGCTCACAAGGTAAAGACTCACTGCGAATTTCCGGACATCGGCGACTGGCATTATATCCAGCATAACTGGCTTTCATGGGAAGACGGGCGCACCGCCGCATATAAATTCGGCGGCACCCTGAAAGGCGACCGGCTGTTCTGGGATACCGACCGTTTCAGCGGATATTGCTGGCAAACCAGCGAGGCAACGCTGATGCTGAAGCTTGACCGGGTAGATGAACCGGGTGCTTATTACATCGAGATGATCAATCTCGCGCCCGACGGGCAAAGCCGAATGCGCACCTGGCAATGGTTTCGCGATGGCAGACCGTGGAAGCGCACCTTGTGCGATGAATGGAGGATCGAGGGACCATGATATCCGCCACTCTCGCGCTGCTGTTGCAGGGTGTCGCGCCCGGCGCAGCGCCGCCGCCACCCGCATCCACCTGCGATGCGCCGGTCTACATGGTGGTGGAGGGCCGCACCCTGGACCGCGCGCGCATGGGGCAATATGCCAAGGCGATTGCAGACAGCGAGCTCTATCAGAAACTGGGCGGCTATTACGTCACCATGCCGCGGCCCATCGAGGTGTTCGAAGGCGAAGTTGCGCCGGATTACGTCAACCTCACCGTGCGTTTCCCCTGCATTGAGAACGCACGCATATTCTGGAACAGCCGCGTGTATCAGGAGGATATCCGCCCAATCCGCCTCAATCCCAGCGCGGGCGATTATCGTGTGACCATCTATGCCGAAGCACCCTTGCGCGAAGACATGGCTGGGCGCGTTGGCGATGCGCGCTTCCTGTCCGATTTTTCCGATCCGGCCATCCCGCAGGTCAGCCCGCCTGTGGTCGGACCCGAGGCCAAAGGAGACGCTCTATGACCGTCGAACTCCAGCACCGGATGAAGGCCGATGCCACGCCCGAGGAAATCGCCCGCAGGCGGTTCGTTTCAGGCATGCGCAGCCTGATCCTCAACGATCTCGCCGCCGATATGCGCAGCGCCTATGACCAGCGCGCTGCGCCCGCTTTTCGCAAGGAGCATGGCCGCGGTCCCGAAAGCAGCCGCGAGGCGCATCAGGCACTGCGCGGCGATCCCGCTTTCAACATCTATTCCGCTATGCGCGTGCAGGCGCAGAAAATGGTCTGGGCCAGTGTTGCCGACAGTGTCGAGCGTGAGGCAGACAGGCTCGCCGCCGAAGCCGCCGCCGTGGCCGATGCTGATGGTTCGCTGACGCTTGACCCTACGCTCGACGTGCCAAGGAACGTCCACGCCATCGACGTTCACCTGATGCCGGGCAGTTACACGCGCGGGGCGGACAGCCTCGAGGCTGGCGCGGTCTATGATCGCGGGCTGGCGGTGTTCTCGATGGGGCTGATGGGCGCCAACCTTGACGATATCGGTCTGTCGATGAGCCAGTATGTGAAACAGCGCTTTCCCGAGTTTGCTCCCGCGCGCATTCTCGATACCGGCTGCACTATCGGCCACAACACGCTGCCGTGGAAACAGGCCTATCCCGATGCAGAGGTGATCGCGATCGACGCCGCGCCCGGCCCGCTCGCCTATGGATCGGCGCGCGCAAAGATGCAGGGACAGGCGGTCGCCTTCCGGCAGATGTGCGCGGATGATCTGGCGTTCGAGGACGAAAGCATCGATGTCGTGTGGTCCAGCATGTTCCTGCACGAACTCAGCAAGAAACAGCGCGCCGCTGCCTTTGCCGAGGCGTATCGGGTGCTGAAACCCGGTGGGCTGGTGATCCACATGGAACTGCCGCCCAACGATCAGATGGGCGCGTTCGACGGCTTCTATCTCGACTGGGACAGCTATTACAATAACGAGCCATATTACAAAGGTTACCGCGACGAGGTTCCCCGCGAATTGTCCACGCGCGCCGGGTTCCCAGACGCGGAATTCTTCGAATTCGTGGTCCCTTCCATCGGCATTTATGGCGAACAGGCGGTTGCCGATGCCGCGCGCGGCGACCGCGCAGAGGGCGTTGGACAGGAGACGACAGGGCGTCTGGCCGATGGGGTGATGTGGTACGGCTTTGGAGCGTTCAAGCGATGAGCGATGAGCCATTGCGCCCCGAAGACGCGCCGCCAAGCCTCTATGACGATCAGGGCAACCCGCGCTTCTTTGCCGATCCGGCCATGGACCGGTTTGTCGCTGTGGTCATGAACCTTGCGCAGGAGGTGTGGGTACAGGAAGAACGCCTGATCGCGCTGGAGGAGGCGAAATCGGGTACGCGCGTTGACAGGGACGCGAAAGCAAAGGACTTTATCGCAAGGGTATTTGCTCCGATCAGGGAGGCGTGAAGCCAATGAAAGCATGGGAAATCGGACCCCGGGGTGGCGTTGAGAGTTTGCGACAGGTGGAACGGCCCGATCCGGTCGCCGGGCCGGGCGAGATACTGGTGGGGGTAACCGCCGCTGGTCTCAATTACCGAGATCTGATGATCCTGCGCGGCACCTATGGATCAGAACTGCCCGAAAACCGCATCCCGCTGACCGATGGGGTTGGCGTGATTGAGGCGCTTGGCGAGGGCGTGACCGGGTTTGCCGTGGGCGACCGGGTGGTGGCGGCGAACTTCGTCGACTGGGATCCTGCAGGCGGCTTTGGCTATCATGTCTTTGGCCGCGATGTTGGCGTGACGATCGACGGCTGGCTGGCCGAAAAAATCGTGCTGCCTGCCAAGGCTGCAATAAAAGTGCCCGAAGCGATCAGCGATGCCACCGCTGCGACACTTGCGGTCGCGGCATGCACCGTGTGGCACGCGATGGTCGCGTTTGGTGGAGCGGGGCCGGGCAAACTGGTGCTGGCGCAGGGCACGGGCGGGGTGTCGATCTTTGCGCTGCAACTGGCAAAGGCGATGGGCGCGCAGTTTGCGATCACTTCCTCCAGCGATGAAAAGCTTGCCCGCGCGCGGGAAATGGGCGCGGATTACACCGTTAATTACCGTGTGCGGCCAGACTGGGCGGCTGCGCTGCTGGAGGCAACCGGCGGGCGCGGTGTGGATGTGGTGGTCGACACGATCGGCTTTGGTGATTTTGCGCAGACCATCGCCGCGACCGGGCCTGAAGGGCGGATCGGTACAATTGGCGCGCTGTCAGGCGCGGCGAAGGAGGCGGGCGACCTTGGCCTTGGCGCAATTCTGGGTAAGAACATCACGATCAAGGGCATCACCAGCGGCCATCGCGGCATGTTCGCCGATTCACTGTCCGTGATGGCGGAAAAGGGCGTGGAAACGCTGATCGACCGCACATTCGCCTTTGACGATGCCAAGGTTGCCTATGCCCACCTCGAAAGCGGGGCGCATATGGGCAAGGTCAGGGTTCAGGTGCAGGACCGAAGGGCAACGCCGCGCAGCTGATCCTCAGCGGTCCAGTTCGACCAGTTCGTAGCGGTTCTGCATATACCCGTCGATCGCGCCATAGACGAGGATGTGATCGTCATCGGCGGTCACCCACATATCGTAATCGGGGTGAGTCTTGCCGCCCATCCCCCCGCCGCTGTCATCGACAAAGCGGAAATGGCGGCAGGCGAATGTGCCCGCAGCGACGGTTTTTTCCGCCTCGCCGACATATTCGAGCGTGATGAAAACCTCGGCGATCTGTGGCGGGGTGGCGCCGCGATGATCGGGGGAGGGGAGGAAGACGCGCAAGCGTCGTTTGTGCGGCCCGCTGGCGGTGTCCATGATCCGCGTCAGGAACCCGTCTCCGACAACCGGATGCGTGCCGAACCCGTCGAAATCGCCCACTTTCTCGCGCGTTTCGGAATTACGCCCGATCGAAGGCCCGTGGCTTTCGCACAGAATCGCATCGTCTTCGGGCTTGTAGGCCATCCAGCCAGAGCCGAGAAATTCATCGCCCAGCGTCAGATGGACCAGCAGATTGCGAGGCATCTTGTCAGGGCCGATATGGCAGGTGATGTTGCGCAGCACGGTGGGCTCCGGCTCCTCGATCTCGCATTGTGCGCTCATGATGATCGAACCGTCTGCGTGGTGCGAGAAATTGAACCATTCACGCCCACGCTCGCGCCCGCTCCATTCGGGCTTGGTCGAGGTGTAGCTGATGCGGCCCCGGACGTTGCGATGCTTCATGGTCAGATCACCCCGGCCTTATCCAGCCGCTCGATCACTTCGGCCTGCGCGCGGGTGAAGTAATCGCGGTCAGGGATGGCGGGCTTGCCACCTTGCATCATCCCATCGGCTCTGTGAAAGGGCTCGGCGGCTGCGGCATAAGCGGCGGCGAACAGGGCCGGGCGCTGGCGGGCGAGATAGTTCGTCATCGCCGGGGTGCGGCGTGCCTCGCGCAGTGCGCGAAGGTCAATCCCGGCGAACGCGGTGAAGGTCTCCCCATCGCCCGATTGCGCGATCACGCGGCCTTTCCAGTCGACCACCTGACTATTCCCCTCCGCGCTCGACAGCGGCATCTCGGTGCCTGAAATGCCCGCCGTGTTGGAGGAGACGACATAGGCGAGATTCTCAAACGCGCGCGCCTGCTTGGCGATATCCTTGTTGGTGGCGATGGGCGAACCGACCTCGCTGGAGGAATGGCAGAACAGCTCCGCGCCGCGCAGTGCCAGCGAGCGCGCGATTTCTGGATACAACACTTCCTCCGAAGCGATGGCGGCAAGATTGCCGATTTCGGTGCGGGCGACGGGGAACACCCCTTCGATTCCGTATTTGTCCAGATACGCCTCCCACACATCGTGCGGGGATGGCGCGAACATGGATAGCAAACGCCGGTATCGCAGCACCACATCGCCACTGGGCGCGACGATGAAACAGGTCTGGAAATAGAAATCGGGGAACGCCGCATCCGTTTCATACGCATTCCCAGCGATGAACATGCCCAGCCGCTGAGCGACGCCGCCCAATGCCTCGTATTCCGGACCATCCGCCGCCCAGCCGACGCGGGCGGCGAAATTGGGGATCGAGATGCGTCCCGGATAGGAGGTGAAGAGATATTCGGGCAGCACGACGAGCTTCACCGGCTTGCCCGAATACTGCGCGACGAAAATGGCGGAGGTTTTGATCTGCCCCTCAATCCCGGCGATGTGCTCCAGCATCGCGGCGCGCGCAGCGGCTGCATCGGGCAGGCGTTCGAGCGATCGCGCGGTCAGCTGCATGGCGATTGCGGAATAATGGGCAGTCTCGGTCACGGTGTTTCCTTCGGCAAAGATTGGCCCGCTGTGCGATGCCAGCGCCGCTATCGCTCCTGCTGCGATGGCTCGCCTGCGGTCAAGGTCGGGCACGGCGGCGCTACAGCTCCAGCGATCCCGGGTTCATCAGGCCGCGCGGATCGACCTGCCGTTTGAGCGCGGTGAGGATGTCCCACCCCGCCGCGCTATGGCTGGCCCGCAAGGGATAGGAGCGCGCGATCTGGAGATGAATTGCGTCCATCGATGCGAAGATGGCAATCACCTCCTCGCGCAGTTCCAGCACCAGCGCGGTCGCTTCGGGACTGTCAGGCATGGTCGGCAGTCTGGCGAGGTGATCGGCTTCCAGCGAGGCGCGGTGCAACGGGTTCTGCTGCCCCGGCCAGAAAAACACTGGCTCTATCAGGCAGGATGACCGCCCGGTGGCCGCGATCAGTGCGCCGGTTTCGACCTTAAGCCGCGTCATCTCCCCGGCATGGCGGGCGAACAGTGCCTGAAGCGCATCCCACGCCGCAATCAGTTTCGAATGCGGCAGGAAGCCGTGCACCGGCACCCAGCGCTCGCCGTCCGGACCCAGCATCGAATTGGGCGGCGGGAACGGGTTGGCGCGCAGGATCTTGGGGATCGAGTTTTCGACCACGCTGCCGCCTGCATCGCGCACGATCGCCTCAATCGCCTGCATATCGGCATCCACCCCACCCTGATGGCGACCCTCGGCGATACAATGCAGGCTGAAGGGCACTTCATCAAGGAAGCCGCGTCCCGCCATCGCGACCTTTGCGCCTTCCTTCAGCGCCTTGAGCACGCCGCCCGATCTGGCCTGTTCGCGCACCATGTTGCCCAGCTGGCGGGCATCTCTCACCAGCGTATCGCGCTTCATCCGCTGCGCCTGGAGGAAGGGGTCGAAGGCGAAGCTTTCCGCCGCAAGTTCGGCCCGCGCAATCGCGCTCATCGCGGTCAGCAATTGATCGTGGCTGGCAAAGCTGAACGATCCATAGGCGAACGCGCTCGCCTCTCGTACCAGTTTCAGCGTTACGCGCGCCTTCACGCCAAACGCACCGCAATCGGCGGCAAACAGTCCGGTGAGGTCGGGGCCATAAGGGCGGAAAAATTGCGATCCGGTCGACACCACTGTCCCATCGGCCAGCACCACATCGAAACTGAGTGCGCTTTCCACCGCGCTGCCATTGCGCGCACCCCAGAAGATGCCGTTCTGGCTCATCCCGCCGCCAATGCTGGCGCGCAGGCCCGACAACGTGCCCCATGCTGGCGCGCGTAGCCTGCGCGGTTTGAGTTCGCACAGCAGCTTTTCCCAGCTGCACCCGGCTTCCACCGTCACGATCATGTCGGCTTCGTTGATGTCGAGCACGCGGTTCAAAGACCTTGTGTCGACCAACAGGTGCGGCCCGCCATCATACAGGTACCCGCCGGTATAGCTCATCCCCCCGCCGCGCGGGACGATGGCTATGCCGGCGTTCGTTGCCGCGCCCACGCCTGTGGCCAGTTCTTCGACGCTGGCGGGCCGGAACACGGCCAATGGCTGGACGCCCGATTGCAGTACATCATGGCTGAACAGCGCGAGGCTGTCCGCATCGGTCAGCAACGAAGTGTCAGCGACAACGCTGCGCACCGGGGCGAGTGGGTTCTCGGAGGCCAGATGCTGCGAGGCGGGTGTGGCCATCAGGCGGGCTCCGGATTCAGATTATGGGGATCGCTTTCGGCTTCGGGGAAAGCATCAGGATAACGCCCCAAAAGCAACAGCAATGCGCCGCCTGCGATAAAGGCCACAATCGCGATTTCGAGGATCGCGTCATACGAACCAGTGCGGTCGAAAACCTGCGCGTAAACCAACGGCGATGCGGCGGAGAAAAGGCCGAACGGCATATACAGCATGCCATAAACCTTGCCGTAATGAGCCATTCCGAAATACCGGCCCGTGAGATAGGCGATAAGGTCGCTTTCCGCTCCGGCGGCAAACCCCAGCAGGAACCCGGCGAGAGCGGCAATCGGGAATGCGAGGCTTTCACCCAGCAGCAACCAGGCCGAAATGGCAGGCAGGCACAGCAGCGGAAAGCCGACGAAACCCTGCCAGAACCGGTCGAGCAGCGCGCCGGTAATCAGGCGCCCTGCAAATATTCCGATGCCAAGGATGCCCATGACACTCGCGGCTGATTGCCCATCGATCCCGCGCAGGCCCAGCATGGTGGGCAGGTTGATGAAGGCACCGCCAAATGCCCCGGCGATCAGCGCGATGCTGAGCCAGATTACGTAAAAACGGTAGTCCGTCAGCGCGGAACCCAGCGTCCTGCCCGTGAGATTGCCGCTCGCGCTTTCGATGGCTGCGGGGCGCTCTTCGGGTCGAGGTTCGCGGAACAGGAAATAGGCGACCACCAGCGCTGCGAGCGGGAACAGCCCGACGGTGGCGAACATTGATCGCCAACCGTAATTCTCGATCACCCAGACCGCGACCTTGGGCACGATCATGGCCGCGGTGCTAGTTCCCATCAGCAGAATGCCAAGGGCAAGGCCGCGGTTCTTGTAGAACCACAGGTTGATCGCGCGGGTCCATGTAACCGGCGTCGAACCGATACCAACGATGCCGACCACCACCCACAAGGCATAATAGATATAGAGCGTTGAGGCTTCGTTTGCGGTCGGCGTCAGCGAAATCGCAGCAAAAGCGATAGCAAAGGCAAACAGCGACCATAACGCCACCGGCCGCACCCCAAACCGGTCCGCCATCCAGCCGAAAACCGGCGCAAGCAAGCTTGCGATAACGCCGAACAGGGTGATTGGCAGGATAATCTGGGTCTGGGTCCAGCCGAATTCTTCGCGCAGTGGCCCCGGGGTGAATCCAATGACATTGAAGGGAATGGGCGAAGCGCCGCACATGACCCCCAGCAGTCCTGCCAGCAGGACTTTCCAGCCTTTCGAAAACTCGCCGCGCCCTTTTTCCACCGACGGGGCGAAGCCTGGATCGAGCGTGCCAGAACCGTTTTCGGTTTCAGGATCGGCTTGTGTCGAACTCAAAGGGGTTCTCCTGTTGGGCTGCTGGCTGGCATACCGGCTACGCCTCGCCCTCGCGAAGTGTTTCAGGTGCCGGGGCTGCTTGCAGGATCTGCGCAACGCCTGCTGCGCGCAGACACACGATGTGAGCGATGTGATGGTTCACGCGGTCGGCTATTCCAATTGTGACCATGCCGCGATCCGAATGCCCGCACAGCGCGATATCGCGCTTGGTGGCGGCAGGGCCGGGTGGGGCCAGTGGGTTACTCGACATCGTAGAACTCGGTCAGGCTGCCATCAGCGTCGCGCACTGCCAGCATGTCGGTTGCCGGGCGGTCTGCCAGTGCGGCGACCGGCACGCCGCGCGCTTCGTACGCGGGTGACACCCCATTGCCCGCCAGCATCGCGCGATACTGGGCCAGATCGCGCACCGGATAACGCACGGACACTATTCCGAAATTGGGCGGCGAGGCGTGCTCGGAAAAATCGCGCCCGGCAAACCCCTCGAACTGCATCAGCTCGATCCGGCCGTCTTCGCCCCCACCGTCTCTCCCTGGGAGGACCGGCTGCACCACTGCCGCGCGGCGCACCAGCTCCATCGCCAGATTGGCGGGGACCGAGAAATTGTTGGCGCGCGGCTCGGGATCGGTGAAGGGCGCATCGAACAGCGTCCTCAACCCCAGCCTGTCTCGATACCACGCAAGGCTGGCGGGCTGATCGCGCACCATGCGCATCGTGTTGAACGCCTGGCTGAGCGGCCCGAGCGGAAAGCCGGTGAAGGGCGGGGCGCGTCGTTCATACAGGGCGTAATTGACCCCGTGCGGCCCGCGGATCACGACGTTGACCAGATCCGATCCGCCAAAGCTGAAGGCATAGGGCTGGCTTTCCGCCCACCAGCCGCGCGCAATCGCTGCGTCAAACATTGCCTGCGCGTTCTGGGTGCGCAGCATGATCGAGAAGATGCCGCCAGTATCCCACGGCCGCGCGGCGAGGCGTATCGGGCGTTGGTTTTCTGCCCCGTCGAACCGGACAAAACGGATGCAACCCGTCTCGGCCTGCGCAGCGCACACCTTGCGAAACACGCCCGATACGCGGTCTGGCAAGCGCCAATATTCGAGTTCCTCCCGGCTCAGCGCGCCGCCTGCGACCACGCGCCAGCCGCCATCCTCGATCAGCCAAGCAGTGCTTTCATCAAGATCGGCAACGCTCACGACTGCTTCGGTCCACGGCGCGACGCCGAAATCCGCAGCCGCTGTTTTGGCCGCAACCGGGCCGGATATAAAAAGCATGGCGGCGGCAGCGCAGAACGCCACCGCCCCATTCATAAAAGCACGGCTCAGGGCAGGAGAGATCAAAGGCATGAAACCGGCGATGCTGCTCCTTTCCCGTTCGACCTAGAAATCGATCTTGGCCCGGACAACCCATGTGCGCGGCGGGTTGAGATAGCTGAACACTGCAAGCGTACTTTCGATCGCTTCCTGGTCAAGGCAGTTGCGGCATTCCGCCGTGATCGAAATGCCGTTGGTGTGCGCCAGCGTGACCCCGCCATTCACGATCCAGCGCGCCGCGCTGAACGAGCCTGTCGGCGGATTGATCGGATTGCCCAGGCCCAGCGTGTTCGCCGGGAACACCGTGCCGGTGGGTCCGGTGACCGCCTGATCGAACAGGGTAAGCTCGCTGGTGCCCACCTCGCTGTCGCTGCGCCAGTTGGCGTTGGCGAACGGGGTGAAGGTAATGTCGCCGGCCTCAACATCGTAACTGCCGCCCAGTGCGATGGTGAATTCGGGCGTGCGCACCGGCTCAGCAATAGAGCCATCGGGAGCGACAATCCCGACGCCGCAGGCCGCTGCATTGTTGGCACCGGTGGCGTTGGGGATCAGCCCGCCCGCGATCTGCGTCAGACAAGCCGCTTGCTGGGCGGCCACCGACTGCACGCCGAATTCATCGAGCGCAGGCGCATTGCCATCGATCCGATATTCATCATCCTGATAGCCCAGAGATGCGAACAGGTTCAGCCCTTCGACCGGAACCGTGGTCAGCTCCACCTCGACACCGCGGTTGCGGTAATCGGCAAAATTGCGGGTGAGAAACGCCAGCGAGCCATTGTTGCGGATGAAAGCGGACGGGGTCTGCAGCCCCTCCACATCCAGCCAGAAACCGGTGACGTTAAGGCGTACGAGATTGCCGAACAGGTCCGATTTGAAGCCCGCCTCGTAACTCCATGCAATTTCCGGTCCGAACGGCAGCAGCTCAGAGGCAGCCGTGCCGCGCGCGTTCCAACCGCCCGATTTAAAGCCGCGCGTCGCCGATGCGAACAGCAGCAGATCGTCCATGTCGTATGTCACAGCAAAGCGCGGGGTGAACAGGTCTACCGATTGTTCGGTGGGGATTGCGCGGCCATTGGTGGCGACAAGGTTCGCTGTGTCGATGCACTGCGATGGCCCGAACTGCGCCGCTGCCCGGCATAGTCCCCCGCCGATCCGCGCGCGGTTGTCGCTGATCTCGAAGGTCTTCGTCTCATCGGTGTAGCGGATGCCTGCGGTCACGGTCAGCTGGTCGGTCAGGTTGACGTCTGCCTGCACATAACCCGCCCATGCCTCTGCGGTGTTGACGATCGTGCGGTCGGCCAGCACCAGTGGGAAGCCATCAGGCGGCGGTCCACCCGGTCCCAGATTGAGCGAGAAGATATCGCCAAAATCGGTGCGATTGTCTTCGCGGAAATAATAGACGCCGCCCACCAGATCGATCAGCCCGTCGGCGATGGATCCGTTGAACTTGATCTCCTGCGTGAATTGAGTGTGTTCGCCCTGGTTGGCGATGGTGAAGCCGCCGAAGGTGAAACCGGTGACGGCGGGCACGGGATTGGCGATCGAGGGCAGCGCGCGCCCATCGGCGAAATCCAGCGCAAAGTCCTGCCCGATATCGACAAATCCGGTGATGATGTTGACCGACCAGTCAGCGCCCAGCTCAAATTCGAAATTGGACGAGATGAAGTCCATCGTCGCCTCGTTGCCGAGCCCGAAATTGGCCTTGTTCCCCGTCAGCAGCGGGCCGAACACCGGACTGATGAAATCGCCGGCTTCGGTCATGCCGGTGGAGACAAAGCGCCCGTCGCAATTGGCGGGGTTTGTAGGATCGCAATCGAAATTGAGCACGTTGGCAGAGTCTGCGAACGTCTTGATATAGGAGCCGGTCCAGCGCGCGGTTTCCGACAATTCGCCGCGCAGGCCAAGCCGCACGCCCCAGCCATCGTTTTCATTGGTGCGCTCGCCCGTCAGGTTGTTGATCGCATAGCCATCATCATCCTGAAAATAGCCCGAAACCTTGATCGCGAAACTGTCCGCCAGCGGAATGTCGAGCGAGGCGCGCGCCAATTTCTGCTCGTAAGCGCCATAGCCAATCTCGGCATAGCCTGCGAATTCATCGCCCGGCTCGTTGAGGAAGACATTGATCGCGCCGCCGGTCGTGTTGCGCCCGAACAGCGTGCCCTGCGGCCCGCGCAGCACCTCCACCCGGTTCACATCGAACAGTGAAAGGTTGTTGGCGTTCTGGCGCGACAGGTAAATGTCATCGACATAGGTGCCGATCGGCGGATCGAAGGTGGCGATGCTTTCGGTGTTGCCGATACCGCGCAGATAATACGCGTTTGCCGTGCCAAGCCCGGTGTTGTTGAGTCCCACGAGGTTGGGCACGAACTGCGCCACCTCCAGCGCATTGGAGATGCCGCGCCTGGTCAGCTCTTCCTGATTGAAGGCGCTGATCGCAATCGGCACATCCTGCACGCTTTCCTCGCGTCGCTGGGCGGTGACGATGATCGACGCGACACCGCCTTGTTGCTCAGTCTCGGGTTCTTCGGTGTCGGCATCCTGGGCCAGCGCAGCCGACGGTATTGCAGTAAGGGCGCCAAGGGCGATTGCCGATGTCATACCCATGAGCGCCCGCCGTGCACCTCTGGAGTTTGCAGGGAATTGAGAGGCGAGGAAAAGGGATGTCATTGCGTCGAGTTCCTTCCACGTTTTCATTTTTATCGCACACGCCCACCGTCGTTGCGGCAGCGATCCCTGCGTGTATGCAAAGTTGTCCGGACAAACGCTTGCTTGTCAAGCAGAGAAATGCAAGTTGTCCGGACAAACTGAAGGAAAATGTCGTGGCGCGTGGTTCGCGCGCAACACTTTTGCCATAGGGGTGATTATGGACTTGTTCGCCTACGCTTATCCCGCGCTGGTTTACTTGCATCTGCTGATGTTCGTGCTGTGGCTCGGCGCGGATGTCGGGGTGTTTGTGCTGGGCCAGCATTTCCGCAAACGCGAGAAGTGGTCGCTCGATCAGCGCATCGCCCTGCTCACCCTGCTGGTGGAGATCGACATGGTCCCGCGCACCGCATGGGCGCTAATGGTGCCGCTGTCGCTCAGCGTGGTCGATCTGGGCGGATGGTGGGTTGTGCCGGTGTGGCTGATTGTCGGCGCATGGATCATTGGCCTGTTCTGGCTGGCGCTGGTGTGGGATTCGCACTGGCACGACCAGACCCCTCGCGCCGCACGCAACCGCCGGATCGAAGGCTGGTTGCGCTGGCTCATCGGCGGGTTTTACCTGTGGCTGGGCGGGCAAAGCCTGATTGCAGGTGCGCCGCTTCAACCTGACTGGCTGGCGTGGAAGGCGCTGATGTTCGGGCTGATCTTTGTGGCTGCGATCATGATCGACGTAACCTTCAAACCCGTCGGCGCGCAGCTGGGCGCGGTGCTGGAACGCGGATCAAGCGATGCGACCGAAATGCCGTTGCGGCGCACGATGGATCGTACCCGGCTGTGGGTGTGGGCGGTTTATCTGCTGCTGATGATCACGGCGTTTCTGGGCAATGTTAAACCGGGTTGATGGCTCCGCCACGGCCGCGCGCGGAAGTTTGTGTCGCGACGCGCCGCATCACGGTGCGCAGTGTTGCGCGATGGGTTCACGTTCATTTCATTCTGGAACCACGCAAGATAATTTGTCTGGACAAATTATTCGTCACCGTCAGTATTAGGGCAGGGACGAATAGAGGCCGCTGTGGGACGCGGTCGATTTGGGAGGCAACTCAGATGAACACGCTTTTGCGTCGCGCGCTGCTCGCAGCGACTGTCATGACACCGGCATTGCTGGCGCCGGGTGCGTTGATGGCTCAGTCTGCCGATGAAGATCGGGATACGGCTTCGGTCTCCGCCGATGAGGATCCAAACGAAAACCGCATTCTGGTGACAGCGCGCAAGCGCACCGAAGACCTGCAGGAAGTCCCGACATCGGTCGCAGTTGTCACGTCGGAGACGATCACCAACCTTGGCCTCGACAGTTTTGAGGAGATCGCAAATCTGACGCCGGGCCTGTTCTTTGATGAAAGTTTCGGGCGTAACTCCAACCGCCCCGTCATTCGCGGACAGGCCAACATCCTGGGCGATTCCGGCGTCGCGTTCTTCATCGATGGGATTTACTACACCGGCAGCATCGCGGACTACGATGTCGACACGATCGAGCGGATCGAAGTCGTGAAAGGCCCGCAAAGCGCGCTGTATGGCCGCAACACCTATTCGGGCGCGATCAACATCATCTCCAAACTGCCGACCGACACGTGGGAGGGCCGCCTCGCCGTAGATGTGGCAGAGAACGATCGTTACGAAGTGACCGCGGGTATTCGCGGCCCGATCAGCGACGGGCTCTCGGTGGGCGTCAACGGGCGGTTCTATGATTTCGGCGGTGAATTCACCAACGTTTTTGACGGGAACAAGGTGGGCCAGCAATCCTCATGGTCGGCATCGGGCGTGCTGGACTGGGACAATGGCGGGCCGTTTACCGCCACCGTGCGCGGCTATTACAACCGCACCGACGATGGCCAGCCCGCGCTGTTTTCGCAAGGAACCGAGGCCAACAATTGCTTTTTCGACGATGGTGCACTGTATCGCGGCGGCGGGCGATATTTCTGCGGCGTTCTGCAACCGGGCCAGATCAACACCGATTTCTCGCGTCAGTTCACGAATGTCGGCAATGTCGGGCTGGAGGCGGATACCTACAACACCTCGCTGCGGATGGAGTATGAGCTTGGAGACAACCTTACGCTGACCTCGCTCACCGGGTATAACGACCGCACCGAAACGCAGCTGACAGATGGCGACTACAGTCCGGGCAGCTTCCAGACGGCGGTGTTCGCCTCGTTTCCTCTGGGCGGGCCGGTGCCGTTTCCGCCAGCCGCCCCACCGCGCAATCGCGTGATCGGGCTGGTTGGCACCGTGGTCGACTTCTCCTTTGCCAACCGGCTGGAAACGTCCGACTGGTCGCAGGAATTGCGACTCGCCTATGAAAGCGATGCGGTCGACCTGCTCATCGGCGGCTATTATTTCAATCAGAGCCAGGACAGTTTTTCGATCCGCGAAGTACCGGCAGATTCGGTGACCCGCGCGACCGCAAACCTGACCGCCCGGCGCGGGGCGATCTGCGCTGCCAATCCGATCTGTTTCACCACCGCGCCGCTGTTCGCGGTCGCGACCCCCAATGATCGCAGCGAAAACCTGCTCGATATCGAGAACATCGCGGTGTTCGGCGCGGTAAACTGGCACATTACGCCGACGGTCAATCTGGGGATTGAGGGGCGCTATGCCGAGGAAACGATCCGGCAAAATGCGTTCAGCTTCGTCGAAGGGGCCGCGCGTCCTGCGACGCTAACCTCCGAGGCGACGTTCAAGGCGTTCACCCCGCGCGTCACATTTGACTGGCAGTTCACCCCGGATAATCTGCTGTATGCGATCTATGCCGAGGGGCAGAAGCCGGGCGGCTTTAATGGTCCACTGGCGATCACCGCCAACACGCTTGATCCCAATCTCGACATCGAGACATTTCAGGAGGAAGAGAACACCTCCTATGAAATCGGCCTGAAGAACACCTTTGCCAATGGCGCGGTGACATTCAACCTCGCCGCGTTCTACACCGATATCGAAGGGTATCAGCTGACCCAGAATGTATCGGTTCCGCCAAACCAGATCAGCGTCGTGACCAATGCCGGCAATGCCGAGATTTTCGGGATCGAGGCGGAACTGGTCGGGCGCATGGGCGACGTGACGCTAACCGCCAATTATGCTCTGGCCGATACCAGTTTCACCAGTGGCTTTGACGAAAATCAGGGCGTGCTGAACGATGTCGCCGATGATCGGTTGGTCAATTGTTCGACCGGGGATCAATTCCCCGATGTCGCCGGGTGCCAGAGCCTATTCGGCTCGATCGAAGGGCAGGCCATCCCGCGCGCGCCGCGTCATCGGATCTTTGCCGACGTGGCCTATCTGACGCCGACCGGGATCGGCACGGGCGATGACTGGGACTTCTTTGCCGGGGCCAACATCACCCACACCACCAGCAGCTTTGCGCAGGTTCACAACCTGATCCGCACCGGCGACGCGACTGAGGTGGATGCGCGGCTGGGGCTGCAAAACAACACCATCCGTATCCAGCTTTATGCCGACAATCTGTTCAGTGAGGATGCGGTGCAACAGGTGCTGCGCTTTGCCGATGGCAATGCCGATTTCCGCCGAAGCTTTGTCGGAGGCTTGCGGCCCGGACGGCGGATCGGCCTGCTGGTGGTGTCGACGTTCTGATCGCCTGATCAAAGGGCCGAAAAAAGGGGCGGGAGGCATAGCGCCACCCGCCCCTTTTTCCTGGCGGTTGAATTAAGGGCGCGCGTTATTCCTTCGCTTCCATTGTCGCGTTTTCGCGCCGTTGTTTGCGTGCCTGATCGGTCAACATCTTGAACTTGGTCCAGGTCGTCTCGTTGGCGCGCGTATCGTCGGCTGGCGGGGCGCTTTCATAGAGCGGATAATTCTCGCGGATCTCGTCCTTCAGCACTTGCGGCAGCTCCTCAAACCCGCCGGGCAATTTGCGGCCCATCGCGTTGAATACCATTTCGCCGGGACGCCCGCCCATCTTCATCCACGGCGCCCAAGGCGATATCCGCACCCAGCTAATCATCGGATAGGCGGTGGGTCTGGAGGCATCGTAAAGGTCGGTTTTCAGCGCGGCAAAATCGAAGATTTCCATCGCGTGATACATGTTGCCGACGAAATCCTGATACTCGCCTGCCAGCGGATTGGGGTAGAACAGCGGCACTTCGTACGGGATGAATACATACGGTCCAGCCTCGCGCAGCGTCGGAAGTTTCAGCGGCGATCCATCGCGATTTTTGGCAAAGTTGGGCGCGCCGTTCACCGGATCGTTGTGGATATGCATGACCTCCACCGTGTCGCCAGTGTAGGGATTTTCCCAAGTGTCGAGAACTTCGCCGGTTTCCGGGTCAAGCATCAGCATCACCTCGCGGCTGATTAACCGCCAGCCCTTGCCGCGCACCGGGTCTTCCACCTCGACGCAGCGGCGAATGTTCATGCCCTCGCCCCGGAACAGCAGCTTGTCGCGCACGCCGGGGCTGCGGCCATAGATATTGCCCGACCAGTGATAAACCGCCGGCTCGTCGGCCGACACGCCACATTGCAGCCGCTTGGATATTTCGAGCGCGTCATCGGGTTTGGCTGGATCGAGCATCTGTGCCGACAGCGGGCCAGTTGCCAACAGACCCGCGCCGAGCAGACCGGTGAGACCGAGAACCGATTTTGCAACATTCATGAATTTGCCTCCCATTATCGTGCGTTTTCGGGAAAAGGCCCGAGCACAAGCACATTTCGCCCTTGACTTTATATTTGTCCGGACAAATTGTGAAGACCCAAACCAAATTGCTCGGCATTGATCCACTTTGCCGTCCACAGCGGCGTCGCGCGCATCGGGCCAGAGCCAAAGGAACACCCTTGTTTTCAGCCGCCAGTCTTTTGTTTGTCCCCGGTTCCCGGCCCGACCGTTTTGCCAAGGCAAAGATGGGCGGAGCGGACCTGACGGTTATCGATCTGGAGGATGCCGTCGCCGCGCAGGACAAGATTACCGCACGAGAGGCGGCCTTTGCACAGATAGCTGAAAGCCGCGCGGGCTGGGCAATCCGCATCAACGGGTTGACCACGGCGGATGGCATCCGTGACCTTGCCGCGCTGGCCGATACGGACATGCTGCCCGAAACCCTGTTGGTGCCGATGGTCGAAACCGCGAGCGAGATCGACGTCATCACCGGCGCGCTGGCAGGTCGGTGCCCCGCGCTGATCCCGCTGGTGGAAACACCGCGCGGCCTGCGCCATGCGCTTGAGATCGCGTCCCGAGACGCGGTTACCGCGCTGATGTTTGGTGGCGGCGATTTTTCGGGCGAGCTGGGCGTTGAGCTGGCGTGGGAGCCGCTGCTGGCTGCGCGCAGTCAAGTCATTCTTGCCTGCGCCGAGGCGAAGAAACCCGCCATTGACGTGCCGTTCATCCAGCTTGAAAACGAGGCGGGCCTGATTGAGGAATGCGCCCGTGCCCGCGCCATCGGCTTTGCCGCCAAGGCCGCGATCCATCCCCGGCAAGTGCAAGCAATCAACGCCGCCTTTGCCCCCAGCGAGGCCGAGCTCGCCGAAGCCCGCGAAGCGATTGCCGCGTATGAGGAGGGCGGCGGCCGCGCAATCCGGTTCAAGGGGCGGATGCTGGAGGCTCCCTTCGTCAAGAAATACCGCGCGGTTCTGGCGCAGGCTCAGGAGCATACAGATGCGTGATGGAGTAATCGAAGTCGCCCCCGGGCGCTTTCGCGAGGTGCAGGGCCGATACTTCGAGGATTTCGTCGTCGGCCACGTCTATGAACACCGTCCCGGACGCACCATCACCGATGCCGACAATGTGTGGTTCACCCTGCTGACGATGAACACGCACCCCGCGCATTTCGACTATGAGCTGTCCAAGGACACCGAATTCGGCAAGCCACTGGTCGTCAGCCCGTTTACCATCGCGCTGATGACCGGGATGAGCGTGTCCGACACCAGCGGCAAGGCCATTGCCAATCTCGGCTGGGACGAGGTTCGCATGGTGAAACCGCTGTTTGTTGGCGACACGCTGTACTGCGAAAGCGAAGTGCTGGAAAAGCGCGAGAGCAAAAGTCGCCCCGAACAGGGCATCGTCACCTTCAAGACCATCGCCAAAAACCAACATGGCGATGTCGTAGCCCACTACAAACGCACCGTGCTCGTGTGGAAGCGCGGCTTTGGCGGGCTCGACAAATAACACAACGGACACATTTCTTCTCAAGGGACATTCATCATGGCCACCGCCGCTGCAATCGAAACCCAGATCCGCACCATCGAACCCGACGAGGAACGCGCCTTCATGGACGCCATCGACCGGTGGCTGGAACGCGAGGTGATCCCGGTCGTGAAATATCACGATCATGGCGATATCTGGCCCGAAGAGCTGGTGCAGCAGATGGCAGAGATGGGGCTGTTTGGCGCCACCATCGGTCAGGAATATGGCGGTCTGGGCCTGCCTGCGACCACATATGCCAAGATCGTGATGCGCATTTCCAGCTATTGGATGGCGATTACCGGTATCTTCAACTCGCACCTCATCATGGCCGCCGCGGTTGAGCGGTTCGGCACGCCGGAGCAGAAAATGCGGTGGCTGCCGAAACTGGCGATCGGTGAGATTCGCGGTGGGCTCGCCCTGACCGAGCCGAACGCCGGGACCGACCTGCAGGCGATCCGCACCGTCGCCAGAAAGAACGCAGACGGCGATTATGTGCTGAACGGCACGAAGACATGGATTTCCAATGCGGTGAATGGCCATTGCTTTGCGATGCTGGTGAAAACCGATCCGGGCGCTGATCCCCGCTACAAGGGGATGAGCCTGTTCATCGCGGACAAGCGGGAGGGGCTGACCACGGGCAAGAAGTTCGACAAGCTTGGTTATAAAGCGATCGACAGCGCGGAACTGGTCATGGAGGATTACGTCATCCCCGCCGACCAGCTGATTGGCGGCATCGAGGGACAGGGTTTCTTCCAGGCGACGGGCGGGCTGGAACTGGGCCGCATCAACGTCGCCGCGCGCGGAGTGGGTCTGGCCGAGGGTGCTCTGCGGCTCGCGACTGAATATGCGCAGCAGCGCGAAACGATGGGCAAGCCGATCGCGCAGCATCAGGCAATCCAGCTCAAGCTGGGTGACATGGTGACGCGCGCGCGTGCCGCCCGCCTGCTGACGCTGGATGCGTCCGAAGCCTATGACAAGGGCGAACGCTGCGACAAGGAAGCGGGCATCGCCAAGTATTTCGCATCCGAGGCCGCGGTGGAAAACAGCCAGGAAGCGATGCGCATTTACGGCGGATATTCCTATTCCAAGGAATACGACATCGAGCGGTATTACCGCGATTCCATGCTGATGTGCATCGGTGAGGGCACCAATGAAATGCAGCGCCTGATCATCGCCAAACAGCACCTTAAAGAAAATCAGATCTGAGCCCCGGAGGGCGAGCGACCATGCACCTTCCTCTCAAGGGTTTCCGGATTATCAGCGCCGAGCAATATGGCGCTGGTCCCTATGGCACGATGTTCCTAGCGCAGATGGGCGCAGAAGTGATCAAGATCGAGCCGCCGGGCACCGTGGGGGAGGATGGCAAGCGGCGCGGCGGGGGTGACACCGCGCGCATGGTCGGCCCGCATTTCCTGCGCGAAGATGAAAGCGTGTATTTCAACGCATTCAACCTCAACAAACGCTCATTGACGCTCGACCTGCGCACCGATGAAGGGCAGGAGGTGCTGCGCAAGCTCGCCGCAAGCAGCCACGTCGTCGCCAACAATATGCGCGGCGATCTGCCCGCGCGACTGGGGCTGGATTATGCCGCATTGAAAGACACCAACCCCGCGCTCGTGTGCGCGCATTTGTCCGCCTATGGCCGAGACAATGCCCGCGCCAAATGGCCGGGATATGATTATCTGATGCAGGCCGAGGCTGGGTATTGCCAAGTCACTGGCGAGCCGGGCGGCGATCCACAGCGCATGGGGCTGTCGATGGTCGATTTCATCACCGGCACGATTTTTTGCGTCGGCCTGCTGGGCGCATTGGTCGATGCGCAGCGCACCGGCAGGGGCTGCGATGTCGACACCGATCTGCTGTCGGCGGCGATCCACCAGACCAGTTACCCCGCGCTGTGGTACATGAACAATCACGACGAAACCGCGCGCACTCCGCGCAGCGCGCATCCCACCGCCACGCCCAGCCAGATGTTCAGGGCAGCCGACGGCTGGATGTTCGTGATGTGCCAGCTGCCCAAATTCTGGGACATCATGGTCACGCGCATGGAGCGCGACGATTTGAAGAATGATCCGCGCTTTGCCACCAATGCCGACCGGCTGGCCCATCGCGACGAGCTGACCGAGCTGCTGGATGCGCAGTTTTCGCAGCGGCCAATGGCGCACTGGCAGGATCTGCTGGGGGGGCATGTGCCGGTTGCGCCGGTGTATGAACTGGGTGCGGCGCTCGACAATCCGTGGCTGGAGACGATCGGCATGCGCGAAGAGGTAGCCCATCCTGACAAGCCGGACCTCAAAATCCTCGCCAGCCCGCTCAAGTTCGATGGCCAGCGCCCGCCCAATCGCGCGGCCCCGCTGCTGGGGGCGGATAGTGATGCGATCCTTGCGGACCTAGGCTATGATCGGCAAGCTATTGCGGCCATGCGTGCCGGAGGGATCGTGTGATTATCGCGGTCCGAGGAAGCGAGGCGCATGGGTAAACTTTCAGGCATCACGGTCATCGACCTGTCGCTGTTCCTGCCGGGACCAATGCTGACGGTGATGATGGCCGATCAGGGCGCAGAGGTGATAAAGGTGGAACCGGCAGAGGGCGATCCCGCGCGCGATCAGGCTCCGTTCGACACTTATGGCGGGCAGGATCACTCGGTGTGGTTCGCCAACCTCAACCGCGGCAAACGTTCGGTCGTGCTCGATCTGAAAAGCGAGGACGGCAAGGCGGCCTTGCGCGAATTGATCGCGCGAGCGGACGTGTTTGTCGAGGGGTTTCGTCCCGGTGTCATGCAACGGCTTGGCTTCGACTATGCCAGCGTGAAGGCGATCAGGCCCGATATCGTCTATTGCTCGATTTCCGCATTCGGGCAGGAGGGCGCGCTCAGCGTTCATCCCGCGCACGATATGGCGGTGCAGGCAATGGCCGGGTTCCTTGCGGTCAACGATGGAGCAGACGGCACGCCCGTCGTGCCCGGCGCGCCGAGCGCGGATCTTGCCGCCGGGCTCACCGCATTGTCCGCTGTGCTGATGGCGCTGGTCGGGCGGGATCGGTCGGGCGAGGGCGCATATATCGACTGCGCGATGTTCGACAGCCTGCTGCCGTGGTGCGCGCATACGGCGGGCAGCGCGATTGCGGGCGGGACTGCCCCGATCAGCGCGTCGCAACGGTCACTGGGCGGGGCGGCATTCTATCAGATCTATGAAACGAAAGACGCGCGCCACATCGTGCTGGGCGGGCGCGAGATCAAGTTTGCGCGTGAATTGCTGGCGGCGCTTGGGCGTCAAGACCTGCTGCCATTGGCAGAGGCTCCCGCAGGCGCGCAGGGCGAATTGATCGCATTCCTGCGGGCAACCTTCGCCACGCGCACCCGCGATGAATGGGTGGAATGGTTCGCGGACAGGGACGTGGCGTTTGCCCCCGTGCTCGATTTCCGCGAGGCGCTGGACCAGCCGCACATCGCCGAACGCGGCCTGTGGGTCGAGGCGGCAGGCGGCGGGCATCATATCGCCCCCGCGATCCGTTTTGCCGGGGAGGACTGGACGCCGGGCAGCGTTCCGGGTCTGGGTGAGGGATGATAAAGCCCCCACACTCCGCCAACCGCTTTTCAGTCTTAAACGTCGATATGCATCGCATAGGCAAAGCGGTCGCCGGGGTGATAGCTGACCGATATTTCGAAGATCGCGCTCGCCGGGTCGTAATAACAGCGCAGGATCCGCAGCACCGGTGTGCCCTCGTCGATCTCCAGCGCGCTGGCTGTCGGCGCATCGGCGGCGAGCGCCTGTATGTCCTGTGTGATCGTGCCGATCCGCACCCCAGCGAGCTGTTCGATCTGGCTGAACAAGGTGCCCTTGGCGAGGTCAAGCGCGTCCAGCGCAGTCCCAAGCCGTTCGTGGAAATAGGCGTGAGTGACCGCGATCGGCAAGGCATCGTCCGCATGGCGGCGCACCCCGCGATAACAGCTCCACTGTCCATCGATCGGGGCTGCGATCTGTTCGGCGACGCTTTCGGGCAGTTCGCACGTACCCAGTGGCGCGTAGGTCACCTTGCTTCCTCGCGCATATTGCAGCAGCTCGCCCACATTGGACAGCGGCTGATGCAGCGCACCGCCGCGCGCAGCCGCAGGCTGGACTGTGGTGCCGGACCCGCGCTTTCGCGAAATCAGGCCTTCGTTCTCGAGCCGGCGCAACGCCTCGCGAACGGTGTAGCGCGATACGTCGAATTCGCCGCAAAGCTGCGTTTCGGTGGGAAATTGGACGCCGCGTTTGTACTTGCCCGAAAGGATACCTTCGCGCAGCGCGCCTGCCAATTGAAGGTAGCGCGGAACCTTGGGCACCTTGGTGTTACTCGCCTTCGTTTCACTGGCTTTAGCGGCCAAAGCGCACTCCTGCAGTTCGCGGCAAAATCGGAGCGGGGCGCATGAACGAGCCGCTGCTTGCCGGATTGGCCAAGAGACTAGCGCGCGCCCCTGGAAAAAGCGAGCGCCGACGTGCGCGGCTGCATTTGCTCGACTGGCTGGCCTGCGTGGCAGGTGCGCGCACCAGCGAGGCAGGCGCGCTGGGCGGCGCGATCGCGCTGCGCGGATGGGAGCGCGCGACCTATCTGGGCAATGTGCTGGAGATGGACGATGTCCACCGCACCGCGCTGCTGCATCCGGGCCCCGTGATCTGGCCCGCTGCAATGAGCATGGCGAGCGCGGATATGGACAATCGGTTGGATGCAGCGGTGCGCGGATACGAGGCAATGATCGCCATCGGCGCGGCGTTCGATGCGCACCATTACGCGCACTGGCATCCCACCGCGACGATGGGCGTGTTCGGCGCGAGCGCCGCATTCGGATCGCTGATCGGGTTTGCTCCGATTGAGTACGCCAACGCGCTGGGCAACGCCGGATCGGTTGCGGGCGGGTTGTGGCACATGCGCCATGCGGGCGATGTCCTGACAAAACAGTGGCACGTCTATCACGCCGTGCGTACCGGCCGCGACGCCGCGCTGCACGTGCATTACGGGGCGACGGGGCCACTCGGTCTGCTCGAAGGGCCGCAGGGTCTGTTCGCCGCGATGACGAAGCAGCCGGGCGCGCTGGCGGAGAACGCAGACGGCTGGCTGATCGATATGGTCAGCTTCAAACCCTTCGCCGCCTGCCGCCATGCGCATCCCGCAATCGACGCGGCGATGGAGCTGCGCAAGACGGGCAGACTGGAGGCACCTTTCCTGGTCGAAACTTTCGCCGATGCGCTCACGTTTTGCGACCGGCCGGATCCCACGACAGAACACGAAGCGAAATTCTCGCTCCAGCACGCGGTGGCGGTGGTGGCCGACGGGCGCAATGCCGAGCCAGAGGATTTCACACCCGAAGCCATTGCCGCGCTGGCGACCTTGCGCGCGCAGGTCTCAGTCGCCGAAGATCCGGCGATCACTGCGCGCTATCCGGCGCATTTCGGGGCGCGTGTGAACGGGCTGGAACTGGTAGATACGCTGGGCGATCCCGAACGGCCGGTCTCCAAGGACGATATCATCGCGAAGATGCACAGCCTTGCACGGTGGGGCAAACTGCCCGCCAGCGCGGCTGATCGCGCTGTGACGCTGGCCCTGGAAGGGGACGATGCGGTGGCGATTGACGCGCTGCTGGAGGACTGGATCCGGTGATCGCGGCACCCCCAGCTACGCGGGCCTTGCTGGACTTTGCGCAAGGTGAACACACGCTGCCAGCCCAGGCCCGCGCAGATGCGCTGCGGTTGCTGGGCGATACGCTGGCGGTGGGCGCTGCCGGGGCGAGCGCGCCGGGGGCCGACGCGATCTTAACTGCCGCGCAGGCGATGGGAGCAGGCACACAGGCGCGGCTGATCGGGACACAACAGCGCCTGCCCGCGCCAGCCGCCGCCTTCGTCAATGGCTACCGCGTGCATTGCCTTGAATGGGATGCGGTACACGAGGTCGCCGTGGTGCACGCATTGAGCACGGTGGTCGCGGCGCTGGGCGCGGCGATTGACCGTAAGGGTGGTTGCGAACCGGAAGCGGCGCTCATCGCGCTCGCAATCGGTGTCGATATCGCATCGGGCCTTGGCCTTGCGGCGGACAGTCCGCTCAGCTTTTTCCGTCCCGCCACTGCCGGGGTCATCGGCGCGGCAATGGCGGTGGCGCGGATCGACGGTGTACCGATGGACGATATGCTCGGCCTTGCCTGTGCGAGCGCGGCGGGCACGATGCAGGCGCATGTCGAGGGGCTGGCGACGCTGCCGTTCCAGATCGCCAACGCCGCGCGCGCCGCGATCACCGCCAGCGATCTGGCGCGCGCGGGCTTTCCCGGTCCCAAAGACCCGCTGGAGGGGCAATTCGGATATTTCCGGCTGTTCGATACCGGCGATCTGACACGTTACACCGATCATCTCGGCGACATCTGGCGCATCAGCGAGGTGAGTGTGAAACCGTTCCCAAGCGGCCGGGCGAGCCATGCGGCCTTGGGCAAACTGCAAGAGCTGCGCCTCGATCCCAGCGCGGTCCAGGCGATAACGCTCGCCTGCCCGCCGCTGATCCGGCGGCTGGTCGCGCGGCCCTACAGGCCCGATATGACCCCGGCCTATGCCCGGTTGTGCCTGCCGTTTCTCGCCGCGCTGATGCTGACCGATGGCCGCATCGACCCGCGCCGCTTTACCCCTGAACACATGGCCGACCCCGCGCTGGCGGCGCTCGCGCGGCGAGTCACACTGGTGGCCGATGGCAGTGATGATCCCAATGCGCTGTTCCCGCAGGCGCTCAGCGTCACTTCGACGAACGGCGCAGCGCAAACGCACCCTATTGCCGCAACGCTCGGCAGTCCTGCCAATCCACTCTCCCGCTCGCAAGCCTTTGGCAAAGCCGGTCTTGCGCATGAACTTGCTCTGCCGGATCACGATCCGCGGCTGTTCACCGATCCCCTCGCCTATTTCACGGAAATGCCATGACCTACCCGACCTATTTCGAAACACTCGATCACCGGCAAATGCTGGCCGATTATCCGATCGGCGATGCCTTCACGCGGCGATACAAGGCGATGAGCCGCGATGAGCTTTTCGCGATCCAGGATGATCAGTTCAAACGGCTGATGATGCGCGGCTGGCAGGTGCCGTTCTATCAGCGGCTGTGGAGCGCAAAGGGCATCGAGCCGGGCGATATTCGCGGGCTGGCAGACATCACTAAACTGCCGGTCTATGACAAATCGGACCTGATGGCCTCCATCGCCGATCATCCTCCCTATGGGGATTTTCACGGCATGGGCTCCCCCATTTCTCGCCCGCCCACGATCTTTCACACCACCAGCGGGACCACAGGCAAGCCGCAGACGCTGATGTTCGGGCCAAAGGGGCGCGAGGTCGGCAACCTGCTGGTGGGCCGGATGTATCGCTGGATGGGGCTGGGCAGCGAGGATGTGGTCCATTCGGTCTATGGCCACGGCATGATAAACGGCGGGCACTACATTCGAGAGGCAGTGACCCACTTCACCAACAGCGTGTTTCTGAGCGCGGGAACAGGCATCGAAACGCGCAGCATCAATCAGGTGCGGCTGATGGCGGATTTCGGCGTGACCTGCATTGTCGGTTTCGTCGATTACGTGCGCAAGCTGGCCGAGACCGCCGAGGCAGAGGGGCTGTTCGACAGGATCAACATTCGCATGATCATCGGCCATCTGGGCACAGAGGATCGCGCCAGCACCGAGGCCGCATGGCACGGTGCCAAGGCGTATGACTGGTATGGCGTCGGGGACACCGGCACGATTGCAGGCGAAGGACCGGATCGCGACGGAATGTATGTGTGGGAAGACGCGCAATATCTTGAATTGCTGGATCTCGACACGAGCGCGCCCGTCGCCCGCGGTGCGACCGGGGACATGGTCGTCACCTGCCTTTACAAGGACGATATCGCGCCCTGTATCCGTTTCAACACGCATGACATCTCCCATGAACTGGATGGTCGCGGAGAGATTGCGTTCAAGCGGATCGCGGGCTTTAAGGGCCGCAGCGACAACATGGTGAAGCTGCGTGGAATCAATGTCTTTCCACATGCCATCGGCGCGATCATCGAAAACCGCAGCGATCTGACCGGGGAATATGTTTGTTACCTGCGCCGTGACGCGAGCCAGAAAGATCACATGCGCGTGACGCTGGAAAGCCGGGGTGGCACCGATGCGGGCTCGCTGGCTGAAACACTCAAGCAGGGGCTGGGCGTTGAGGTTGAGATTGCATTGGTAGAGCCGGGCGGCACGGCCAGTGCGACGGAGATCGACACCCGCCAGAAACCGCTCCGCCTGATTGACGAGCGCAGGGTATGACTGACTTTCCACATATCGACTGGGACGACCTTGAAGCGCGGAACGCAGCCCTCAACGCGTTCACCGATTTTGACCGCAAGGCGCGCTTTGGCGCGGGTCCACTGGCGGGCGTTACCGTTGGCGTGAAGGCCAATATCGCGGTCGCCCGGATGCCGTGGCACGCAGGGCTCGCCGCGTTTGAGGGGCGGTTGGCGGAAGATGACGCGGATGTCGTGGCCCTTCTGCGCGGCGCAGGGGCGGCGATCCTGGGCGTGCTCAATATGGAAGAGGGCGCGCTGGGCGCAAAGACCGATAACCCCCATTTCGGGCCGACGCATAATCCGCACCGTCCCGGCCACTCCCCCGGCGGTTCCTCCGGCGGCAGCGGGGCGGCGGTGGCGGCAGGGCTGTGCGATGTGGCGCTGGGCACCGATACGATGGGATCGGTTCGCATCCCGGCAGCGCATTGCGGCGTCTATGGCTTCAAACCTGCGACCGCCAGCATCTCGCAAACCGGGCTGGAACCCGCCGACCTGTCGCTGGATGCCATCGGCCCACTGGCGCGCGATCTCGATCTGCTGGAACGGGTGAGCCGCATCATCTCCGGCTTTGGCGATGATCCGATGAATGGCGCGGGCGCAGTGCTGATCGATCACGGCGTCGAGATTGCAGCCCCGGTTGCGGCTGCATTTGACAAGCCGGTGGCCGCGCTGCCGAATCCGCCTGTGAGCGTCAGCCTGCCTTTCGCGCAAAGTCGCATCCGCTTTGCCGGGTTCATCCAGGTAAGCCGGGAAATGGCCGGGCACCTGCGCGGCGTGGCGATGTCGGATCACCTCGCCAAGCTGCTCGCCTACGGGCCGAAACGGGCGCTTATCGATCTGGCGGAGGATCAGTTGATCCTTGCCGAAACGCGCGACAGGGTGCGCGAAATTGTCACAGAACACGGTTTCCTCATCATGCCCACGGTGCCCAACGCCCCCTTTGCGCACAGCGAGCGCGAGCCGCCCGCGCAGGCCGATTTCACCAGCCTTGCCAATATCGCCGGGCTGCCCGCTATCAGCTTGCCCGCCGGGTGGACCGATGACGGCCTGCCGATCGGCGTGCAGATCGTCGGACCGGCGGGCGCTGAGGCTGGCCTGTTCGAAACTGCCCGTCAGCTTGACGCCACACTTGGCGCCTATCGCGCCCCACACAAAGGAGCCTGAGCCATGCGCATTATCGTTCCCTTCAACCTGAAGCCCGGTACCGATGTCGCCGAATACGAGGCTTGGGCCAGAGGCAAGGACATTCCCACTGCAAGCGCGCTGCCTTCTGTAAAAAGCTTCACCGTGCACAAGGCGACCGGCCTGTTTGGCGATCCTGAAACGCCTCCGCCCTACGCCTATTTCGAGGTTCTCGACATCACCGATATGGCCGCCTTCATCGCCGATGTGTCGGACCCGGATTTTCAGGCAAAGGCCGCACCGTTTCAGGATTATGCCGATGCTCCGCAATTCATCCTGACCGAGGACCTTTAAGCGATGGGCGCTTTCACCGGCAAGACCATTGTCGTGACCGGATCCGGCAAGGAAAAGGGGCTGGGGCAGGGCATATTGCAGGCCTTCGCCAATGAGGGCGCGAATTGCGTCGTCTCCGACCGGGTGATCGACGCCGAGGCCGAGGGCGTGGCGCAGGAATTGCGCGGGCGCGGCGTCGAAGTGGCGACCATCGCCTGCGACGTTTCAAGCGTGGATCAATGCGCCGCGCTGGTGGCGCAGACGGGGGAACGGTTTGGCGGCGTCGATATTTTCGTCAACAATGCAGGGATCGGCTTCCGGATGAAGCCTCTGCTGGAAGTCGACACGCAGAGCGAGTGGGATCAGGTGATCGCAGTCAATCTGTCAGGCGCGTTCTACGGCACCCAGGCCGCCGCGCGCGCGATGGTTAAGGCGGGCAAGGGAGGGCGCATCATCAATATCGCCAGCCAAGCCGCCAAGACCGGCTTCCCCCATCTGCCCGCCTATGTCAGCTCCAAGCACGGTATGGTTGGCCTGACGCGGGCGAGCGCGGTCGAACTGGGCGCGCACGGCATCACAGTGAACGCGGTGTGCCCAAACCACGTGACCACCGGCCTTGGCGCGCAGCAGAACGAGTATTTCAGCAAGCTGCTCGGATTTGACACCGTCGAGGATTACCTCGCCAATATGAGCGCGAAAAACCCGATGGGCCGCTCCGGCCTGCCTTCCGATACGGCGGCGGCGTGCCTGTGGCTCGCAAGCGATGCAGCGTTTTATATCACGGGTGAGGCGCTGAATGTGTCCGGCGGCGAGGAGATGCACTGATGGCTCTTGCGGAAGAACGGATCGACTGGCCGGGGGCTGCCAAACTGGCGCTGAGCGTGGTCGTAAATGTCGAGGAAGGCAGCGAGATGACCATCGCGCGCGGCGATCGCGGAATGGAGCCGGTGGACGAGCTGGGTGTCTTCGTAAAATCGAAGATACGGAATTATTCCAACGAATCCAACTATCTCTATGGGATCAAGGCGGGTGCGCCGCGAATCGTCAAGCTGCTCAAACGCTATGACATCACTGCCAGCTGGACGGTCGCTGCTATGAGTCTTGAGAACCATCCCGAAATCGCGCAGGCCATCGTCGATCTGGGGCATGAGCCGATCAGTCATGGCTGGCGCTGGGTCCACCAGTTCAAGCTGAGCGAGGACGAAGAGCGCGATTTCATCCGCAAGGCGACCGCCAGCATCGAGCGGACCTGCGGGGTGCGCCCTTATGGCTGGCTGTCCCGCTATCTGCTGACCGACAAAACCCGCCGCCTGCTGTCCGAGGAAGGCTACACCTATCACATGGATGATTATTCGGGCGACGTGCCGTTCTGGGATCGCGAGACCGTCCCCGGCTCTCCGATGTGCATCGTCCCCTATCAGCTCGACAGCAACGATATGAAGATGTGGACCGATCCCGCGCTGACCCCGCACCAGTGGCTCGAATATGCGCGGGCGAATTTCGACCAGCTGTATCGCGAAGGCGAGGAGGGCAATCCAAAAATGATGAGCCTTGGCCTGCATCTGCGCATCATCGGGCGACCGGGCCGGATCTGGGCGCTGGAGGAATTTTTCCGCCATGTGCGCGCGCATCAGGGTGTATGGGTGACCACGCGCAAGGCTATCGCCGAGCACTTCATGAAAGGGCACCGAGCATGACGACCCCGGATGCGAAGCTGCGGCTGGAAAAGGACGGCGCGGTTGCCCGCCTGCTGATTGATCGCACTGACAAACGCAACGCCTTCAACATGGCGATGTGGGAGGCGTTCCCCGCGCTGCTTGCCGATGCGGTGGACGATCCCGCAATCCGCGTGCTGGAGGTGCGATCGGCAGTGCCCGGCACTGCATTTTGCGCGGGCGCGGATATCAGGGAGCTGCTCGCGAACAAGGATAACTCCCATTGGCGCGCTGCCAATCAGGCAGAAATCAACCGGGTGCAACATGATCTGGCGCGCGCTAATCTGCCGACCATCGCCTTTGTCGAGGGGGATTGCGTGGGCGGGGGCTGCGGGATCGCGATGGCGTGCGACATCCGCGTGGCGACACCGGCGGCGCGGTTTGGCATCACGCCTGCAAAGCTGGGACTTGTTTACCCGCTGCACGATGTGAAGCTGCTGGTCGATCTGGTCGGGCCGGGGCAGGCAAAGCGGATGCTGTACACCGGCGAATTGCTGGACGCGACCGAGGCGCAGCGGATCGGACTTGTGGAATTCATCGCGCGTGACAGCGATTTCCTGATCGACCAATTGCTCGCCGCGTCCTCCTATTCGGCCTGCCATACCAAGCGGTTTATCCGCCGCGTTCTGGATGGCCAGAGCGAGGACGATGCCGAGACGCTGCACGTGTTCGCCGCTGCCTTCACTCGCGAGGATTTTAGCGAGGGCACCGCCGCCTTCGTCGAGAAGCGCAAACCGCGGTTCGGATCGGAGGATTAGGCCATGACCATCGCGCACGGCACCATCATGGGCGGGCTGTCCACCATGCCCGATCTCGCCGCCGGATTGCGTGCTTATCGCGATGTGCTGGGGCTGGAACTGGTGGAACAGGGCACACTGCCCGCAAGCCTTGCCGAAAGCTGGGGGGCGCCCGGCAATGCCGGATCGCCCTATGCCGTGCTGCGCCCCAAAAGCGGTGCGCCATGCTGGTTCCGACTGGTCGAACAGACCGATCACCCCGATTTTGAGCCCACTCGCACCTATGGCTGGGCGGCGTTCGAGACCACGGTAGAAGATGTGTGGCACTGGCCCGATGCACTGCCCGCTGACTTGTTCGAAATTGTCGGGCAGCCCAAACTGCTGGAGAACATGGAGCCCGCCTTCATCCCAATGCAGGCGCTGGGGCCGGGGCGCGAGATGGTGTACCTAAATCAGGTGCTCGGCGACCTGCCCGACACCGATCTGCCGCGCGCGGGCAGCGCGGTCGATAAGATCTTCATCGTCGTGCTGGCGACGCCCGATCGCAACGCCTCGATCGCGTGGTATACCGATAATTTGGGGCTGGTTCGCGGGGCAGACTACACTTTGCCCTATTCGATGATCAACGAGGCGTTCGGCCTGCCGCCGGAAACGCAGACGACGATTTCGATGGTCAGCCACGGGCGAATGCCGATTGTGGAGGTGGATGATTATCCGCCCGCCGCGGCGGAACGCGCCCGTGGCGATGGGCGCTTGCCGCCGGGCAATGCGCTTGTCACACTGGGCGTTGCTGATCTGGACGCGTGCAGCGCGAGGTGGCTTGCTCCGCCAGCGCTGCGCGAAGGTGCATTGTATGAAAACCGCCGCGCGGCAACTGCGATTGGGGCGGGGGGCGAACTGGTTGAAGTGGTGGAGATTGGCTGATGGCCCTGTTTGCATTTTACTGCCGCGATGGCGAAGCGGGGCCAGCTTTGCGCGCGAAAGTACTCCATAAACACCTCGCCCATATCGAGGCGCATATCGACGATTACGCTGTCGCCGGACCGCTCAAGCAGGGGGAGGCAACCATCGGGTCGCTGTTGGTGATCAAGGCCGACGATGAAGCGTCAGCGCGCGCCCGGTTTGAGGCCGATCCTTATTTTAATGCCGGGGTGTGGCAATCGATCAATGTATCGCCGTTTGTGGCGGTGGCGGGCGAATGGGTCGGCGGGGTGACTTGGAAGTAAGCGCGCTTCAACTCAGTCCGAAAAGCTCTGAGGCGTCACATCGGGTGCGATATTGTCGATATCGCGCCACAGTTTCCATGCCCCGTCCTGCCATTTGTAAACGAGGAAGGAACGCCCTGCGACGATGATCGGATCGCGATCCGGATAGGTGATCGTCATCCGGTATTTTGCGGTGACAAACCCGGTGCCCGGAGCCGTCGAGATGTCCTCGTTCTCAAAAGCGAACCGCGCCGTGCCGCCGCTGTCGGGCACCCGCCGCAGGAAGGCGATGATCGCGTCTGCCCCTTCGATCCGCGGCTGGCCCTGCGTCATCAGCACCGCATCATCGGCATACAGCGCGCGCAAGTCTGCCCAGTTTTTCGCTTCATACAGCGCGCGCCAGCGGTCCCCCTGCGCCGCGAGGCTGGCAGCCTGATCCCCCTGTATCGGTGGTTCGTCCGTGCGCGCGCAACTGCCCTGCATCCCGCGCAAATTGTTCTCCACCAGCGCCGCGTCGGGATGGGCCGAGTTGTAGCTTCCCGCGCGCTCCGGATCGCAGGTGTTGGTCCACATGCCCGGCGGCAAGGTTTCCTGTGCAGCCAGCGGCGCGGCGCTAAGGAACAAGTGAAGGGGTAGCCGTTTAAGCATCACGGCATCGTATAACAGCGCGGGCTCGTTGACCAGATGTCCGGACTTTTGCGCTCGCAATGCTTTATGCGCGGCCTATCTCGCCGCGAGCAAGCGCCCCGCCACCGCGTCCAGCTTTGCCATAACCAGCGGATCGTGCTCTTCGGGCGCGGTTATTACCGCTGTGTCCAGCACCGTGTCGATCGGGGATGCCTTGCGCTTCTTGGGCAGGCTTTCGATCAGCTTTACCACCATTGCGCGGGCGAGCGCGCCATTGGAATGCATCTGCGCGACCACTTCGGCAACATCGACCGCCTCGCCATCTCGCCAGCAATCGTAATCGGTCGCCATCCCGACCAGCGCATAGGGCAGCTCCGCCTCGCGCGCGAGTTTGGCTTCGGGCATGGCGGTCATGCCGATGATGTCCGCGCCCCATTGGCGATACATCCGGCTTTCCGCGCGGGTGGAGAATTGCGGGCCTTCCATCGCCAGATAGGTTGCGCCCACGGCGACCTTGCCCTCGCACGCGGTCAGCGCCTTGGCGGCCATTTCGGAAAGGCGAGGGCAGGTCGGATCAGCCATCGATACGTGGGTGACGAACCCGCTGGTAAAGAAGGTGGAGGGGCGGTGAACAGTGCGGTCGATGAATTGTTGGACGATGGCAAAGCGTCCCGGCTCGATCTCTTCGCGCAGGGAGCCCACGGCTGAAATGGCGATCAGATCGGTGCAGCCTGCACGTTTAAGCGCATCGATATTGGCGCGCGCGTTCAGTTCCGAAGGGCTGATCGGATGCCCCCGGCCGTGGCGCGGCAGGAACCGCACCTTTACGCCCGATAACGTCCCGCACAGCACCTCATCAGAAGGCTCACCCCAAGGCGTGTCGATCGCGATCCACTGCGCATCCTCAAGGCCCTCTATCTCATAGAGCCCCGATCCGCCGATGATCCCGATGCACCATTCGCTGGCCATTCAATTCGCGCCCATGATTACAGCAACCCGCCTTGCCCGACGACGCCTTAGGTCAGGTCGAACCGGTCGGGCAAGCCTTTGCGAATGAAGCGTTGCGCGCTGGCGAACGGCGCGGCAATCGAATTGCGCTCTGTTGCACGCGCATGATGCGCCTTCAACGCGGGCCATGCGTCCAGCGGCGCGTGTGCCACCAGCTCGATCTGCATGAAGCAGCAGGTGACCGATATGTCCGCAATGCCGAATGCATCGCCGGCGAACCATTCGCGATTCCCCAGCGTCTGTTCCAGATAATCGAGCACCGGCGGTATTTTCTCCGCCCATGCGCTGCGCGCGGTGTCGATATCGGGCTCTTTTCCCTGCATCAGGGAGAAGAAGAGGGGGCGAAAGATGCCAAGACCCCCAGCCGGAGCGAGCGCTGTATCGGCAAATTCCTCGATAAACATGGCCCGACCGTGGGCATAGGGTTCTGCCGGATACATTGCAGGCGCAGGGTGCTTTTTCTCCAGATAGGCGCAGATTGCGCTCGAATCAGCGAGAGTGCCGTGCGGCCCCTCGGCGGCGATGGAGCGGTCGCGCAGCACCGGAATACGCTTCATCGGGGATATCCCGGGAAACCAGTCCGGCAAGTCCATGATGTTCACCGCCTCGATATCGACGCCAGCGCCTTTTTCCATCGCCACCGCCATCACCTTGCGCACAAACGGGCTGACAGGACTGCCATAAATCAGCAGGTCGTTCGGGGTGTCTAACATCGGGGGCGCTCCACGGGTTGCGAGTATCACCGCCATAATCCCGCCGCGCCATAGCGCAACTGGCGAAGGCGGGTTCGATGAGCCGCGCTTTCGTTTTGCGTTTTGAAATGCAACACAAGGGGGCTAGGATCGGTGCGAGAGACGGAGCCTGCCCTGCGAGGGGACCGGAGGCTGCCTGCATGAGAAAGGACACCAAAATCATGGCCACCCAGTACAACAACCTCATCAACGGTGAGATGATCAATACGGGCGATTGGCTCGATGTGGTCAACCCCGCCACCGAGGAAGTGATCGGTCAGGTGCCCGCCTGCGGCAAGGATGAACTCGATCGCGCCGTCACCGCCGCGCGCGCCGCGTTCAAGACCTGGAAGAAAACTTCGCTGGAGGAACGCCGCGCCGCGATCATGGCGATCTCCGGCGCGCTCAAGGAAAACGCGGACGAATTGTACCGCCTGCTGACCAGCGAACAGGGCAAACCGCACGCGCAAGCCAAGGGCGAGGTTTACGGCGCAGCCGGGATGGCCGCCGCGCAATCGACGCTGGAACTGGCGGACGAGATTACCGAGGATTCCGAACAGCGCCTCAGCCGCACGCGCCGCGTGCCCGTAGGTGTGGTCGGCGGGATCGTGCCGTGGAACTTTCCGGTGATGATGGCGATCCAGAAGATCGTGCCCGCCATACTTTCCGGCTGCACCATCATCCTCAAACCCTCGCCCTTCACCCCGCTGACCACGCTGCGTATCGCGGAACTGATCGCGCCTCTGGTGCCCGCGGGCGTCGTCAACATCAGCACCGGCACCGATGATCTTGGCCCGATGTTCACGCAGCACCCCGATATCGACAAGATTACCTTCACCGGCTCCACCGCGACCGGCAAGAAAATCATGGAGGGCGCCAGCGCGGACCTCAAACGCATCACGCTGGAACTGGGCGGTAACGATGCCTCTATCGTCATGCCCGATGCCGATCCCAAGAAGGTGGCCGAACACCTGTTCTGGTCCAGCTTCTCCAACGCAGGTCAAATCTGCGTCGCGGCAAAGCGGGTTTATATCCATGAAGATATCTATGACGAACTGAGCCAGGCGCTTGCCGATTATGCCAAGACGGTGACTGTTGGCGACGGTGCGCAACAGGGCACCGGCGTCGGCCCGATTCAGAATAAAAAGCAGTATGAGCGCGTGCTGGAACTGATCCAGGACGCCAAGGACAATGGCTATAAATTCCTGACCGGTGGCGACACCGATCCTTCGGGCACGGGGTATTTCGTGCCGCTCACCATCCTCGACAATCCGCCCGAAGACGCGCGGATCGTGGCCGAAGAGCAATTTGGCCCGGTGATGCCGCTGAT
>JBBRVR010000009.1:0-54550 GCA_038246695.1 Sphingomonadales bacterium | reverse complement strand
ACCGCCTCCAGCCGCCGCCCGAACGATCCGCCCAGATAGGGGTGGTGGACGGTGATGTCGTCCTTGGCGATGCCGGTGGCCTCGGAAATGGCCGTGCGCACCATGAGCGGAACCTGCGTGCTCGTCCACACGTCACACTTGCCGTCTTCGCGCACATTCGCAGTGCAATTGATCGGCTCCATCGGCGCATGGGCGAGATAGGGCACCTTGTATTCGGCCTCGATCGTGGTCGCTGCCTTTGTAAAGGCGTCCGCCGCATCGCCACGCGCGGCGATCTGTTCGCCGCCGTCCAGCCCTGCACTGTCCAGCGCAGCGGTGTAGGCATCGAACTGGTCTTGCGTCGTGCGGATCGGGCTTTCGGCCTTGGTCCACTCCACCTTGACCGTGTTGAGCGCCTGCTGCGCCTGCCAGTAACTGTCTGCCACCACGGCCACAAAATCACCCATGTTGAGGATCTGCAACACGCCACGCATACCCTTTGCACGGGTCGCATCCATGCTCGCCACACTAGTGCCGGGCACAGGCGCGCGAAGGGTCGCGGCATAGGAAAGGCTAAGCCCTTCAGGGTTCGCATCGAGGCCGAATTGCGCGGTGCCATCCACTTTCGAGGGGATATCGGTGCGCGCCTTGCTCTTGCCCATCAGGCGGAATTGCGACGGGTTTTTGAGCGCGGGCGTGTGGTCCATCGGTTGATCGGCGGCCGCGCTCGCAAATTCGGAATAGGGCGCGGATCTGCCGCTGCTCGCGTGAATCATGGTGCTGTCGCGCGTCTCGATCTCGCTTGCGGGAACGCCCCAGGCATCGGCCGCCGCGCCGACCAGCATTTTTCGCGCCGCCGCCCCGGCAATGCGCATCTGATATTGCCCGGTGGTGCGGATCGAGGAAGAACCGCCGGTGATCAGCACATCGGCAAACCGGCCGATCTGCGTGAACAGTCCGTCCCATGTCGGCTCAAGCCAGTCAGCGGCGTTCATGGTGAAGGGCGCTGCAAACATGCGCGCCGTATCGGTCACGATATAGCTTCCATCGGTGGGAGCCTGCATCACGCGGACCTTGTCCCACGCGGCGTCCAGCTCCTCTGCCAGCATCTGCGCCAGCACAGAATGCGCGCCCTGTCCCATCTCGCAGTGAGGCACGATCGCGGTCACGATATTGTCAGCGTCGATCTTGACCCAGCTGTTGACGAGCTGCTCGCCCGCGCCGCCCGCAACCTTTGGCGAAAGCGCGCCGACCGGGTTGCCGGGACGCACGCCGATGCCGATCAGCAGCCCGCCGCCCGCCAGCACGCCAACCCCGATAAAGCCGCGCCGGCTCCATTTGGACAAAGCTGATTTCTTCACTTCAGGAGACACATCATTCATCGCTCAAGCCTCCCCGCTCATGCGCGTTTCGCGTGGGATTTCCTGTCCGGAGGCGACCTTGATCGCGCGGCGAATGCGGGTGTAGGTGCCGCAGCGGCAGATGTTGCCCGCCATCGCCGCGTCGATATCCGCGTCCGAGGGTTTGGGGTTGTCGCGCAGCAAAGCAGTCGCGCTCATGATCTGGCCGGACTGGCAATATCCGCATTGCGGCACCTGCTCGCTCACCCACGCCTGTTGCACGGCGGTCAGCTCGCCATCGGGCCCGGCGATCCCTTCGATAGTGGTGATAGCGCGACCTTCAGCTTCGGCCACGGCGGTGGAGCAGGATCGCACCGGCTGCCCGTCAAGATGCACGGTGCACGCCCCGCATTGCGCAATGCCGCAACCGAATTTGGTGCCTGTCAGACCCAGCGTTTCGCGCACGACCCACAGGATCGGCATGGCCGGATCGACAGTGATCTCCACGGGTTCGCCATTAAGGGTGAATGTCGCCATGATCGTCATCTCTCCATCAGCCCGGGTGCGGCGGGGGACGCGCGCACAAGCGCCCCGCTCGGGCACGCAGTGCTCGGTTGCGAAAGCGAACCTATCGCACCGTGCATCCCAAGCAAAGCGCGAACTTGGCTATTCCCTACAATGCTGGTTAGAGCGCGTCCTGCATACGTGATACGCACGCGGTCTGTGACCGGACTGACAGCGGTATTGCAGCCTTTTTTATCGGGGAGAATTATCAGATGGCCGTATCCGATCACGTGGATCTCGAAACATTCATGTCTGGCGTGAAAAAACGCAATGCCGGGCAAACCGAGTTCATTCAGGCAGTTCAGGAAGTTGCGCAGGACATCTATGAATTCATCGATGACAAGGAGCAATACCACGCCGCGCAGATCCTGCGCCGTATTGCCGAACCGGATCGCATAATCTCCTTCCGAGTGTGCTGGGAGGATGACAACCACAACGTCCGCGTTCAGCGCGGCTGGCGGGTGCAAAACAACAACGCCATCGGCCCCTACAAGGGCGGCATCCGTTTCCACCCCAGCGTGACCGAAAGCGTGCTGAAATTCCTCGCATTCGAACAGACGTTCAAGAATTCGCTGACCGGCCTGCCGATGGGCGGCGGCAAAGGCGGCTCAAACTTTAACCCGCGCGGCAAATCCGATGCCGAAGTCATGCGGTTCTGCCAGGCCTTCATGACCGAGCTATACCGCCATATCGGCCCCGACACCGATGTTCCTGCCGGGGACATCGGCGTGGGCGGGCGCGAGATCGGGTATATGTTCGGCCAGTACAAACGCATCACCAATCGCTGGGAAGGCGTGCTGACGGGCAAGGCGCTTGAATATGGCGGCTCGCAGATGCGGCCTGAGGCAACCGGGTATGGCGCGGTGTATTTCATGCGCAACATGCTGGCGCACAAGGGTGACGGTATCGAGGGCAAGACCGCAGTCATCTCAGGATCGGGCAATGTCGCAACCCATGCGGCGGAAATGATCGCGAAACTGGGCGGAAAGGTTTTGACGATGTCGGATTCGGGCGGTTTCATCCACGACCCCGATGGCATCGATCAGGAAAAGATCGACTGGATCAAGCATCTGAAGAATGTGAAGCGCGGTCGGATCAGCGAATATGTCGAAGAGTTCAAGAGTGCGTCCTATCACGATGGCGAGCGACCTTGGCATGTCAAAGCCGATCTGGCCCTGCCCTGCGCAACGCAGAACGAGCTGAACGAAGATGAGGCAAAGGCGCTGGTCGGCAATGGCTGCATCGCGGTGTCCGAAGGCGCGAATATGCCGACCACGCTCGATGGCGTGAAGGTCTTTCACGACGCAAAAATCTTGTACGGCCCCGGCAAGGCAGCGAATGCCGGCGGCGTTGCGGTTTCAGGCCTCGAAATGAGCCAGAATGCCGAGCGCATCAGCTGGAATCAGGAACGGCTTTCCGACATGCTGACCAATCTGATGGAAGGCATCCACGAAAAGTGCACCGAATACGGCGATACCGGAGACGGCTATGTCGATTATGTGAAGGGCGCGAATATCGCTGGTTTCAAGAAGGTTGCCGATGCAATGCTGGCATTCGGCGTGGTCTGATAACAACAGGGGGGCGCCTCAAGCGGGAGCGCCCCCCGTTATTTACTGAATACCCAGCGCGCGTGCCTGCTGCCGCAATTCGTCGGCATTGTCGGGATTGGCCGCAATTGCCGCCTGCAATGTCGCCCTTGCCTTGGCCGCATCGCCCATCATTGAATGGCTGCGCATCACCATAACCCAGCGATCGAGATTGCCGGGATCATTCTTCAGCTTGGCCTCGGCGCTGGCGACCATCGCCTTGATCTGGGCCTGCTGATCCTGCGAGCTCATCGAGGACATCGCCGCAATCTGTTCCTGGCTCGGGCCGCGCACGGTATCCGAAGCGCCCGCGCCGGCAACTGCGCCCGATCCGGGGACCGCGATTGGCGGCGAGCGCCCTTCCATCGCCTTGGCCAGTCGGGTCTCGACGTCGATATCGTTGATCTTGCCGACCTGTTCGATGGTGCGCACCAGATCGGTTTCCCACGGCGCGCCGACGGGGGATTCCTTGAGCAGCGCCAGCCACCCGGCAATCGCGCCCTCGTGATCGCCTGCGAGATCCTTTTTCACATTGAGGAAATACCGCGCGCGCGGATCGCTGGGATCAAGCGCAACCGCCTTTTCAAATGCGGCGACCGCCTCGGCAGGCAACGGGTTGGCATCCGCGCTACCGGCATCGTTGGCGAATACCAGCGCTTCGCCCAGGGCAGACCACAGCACTGCCTCTTCGCTGTCGATTGCCACCGCGCGCTTGTAGGCCTGCGCGGCAGCGGCAAAATCCTTCTCCACGAAATGCGCATAGGCCAGTTCCGCCCAGGGATCGGCGTTATCGCCCGCCGCCTCTGCCGCCTTGCGCAATTCCGCGATGGAGGGTGGCGCGTCTGGTCCGGCCATCACAGCGGTATCGCTGCTCGGAGTGGACAGGACGTTATACCCGATTGAACCGGCAGCAATAATTGCCGCCGCGCCCAGCAAGGCCCATGCAGCCTTGGCGCCGCCGGATTTTTCAGGTCCGGAAAGATTGGCAGTTTGTGTCGCGTTTTCACTATCGGGGATCATTTCGGGCACCTAGCATCGCCACGAAAATCGGGCAATTCACTCTGGCAATCGGTCCTGCTTTGTCTATGCTCTGACCCATCAAATCTATCCGAAAGGGGGGGATAGATTGCCGGATTTGTATAAAGTTGCCATTATTGGCTCCGGCCCTGCCGGATTGAGCGCGGCTGCCCATGCGGCGGCGCTGGGGATGAGCCATGTCCTCCTCGAAAAGACCGATCACCTCTCGGACACGATATACAAATACCAGAAGGGCAAGCACGTCATGGCGACGCCCTCCAACCTGGTGCTGCGTTCCGGCGGCAGTCGCGAAGGCGCCAGTGGAAGCGGGGACGGGAGCGGCGGCGGACTGGAATTCGACGCGGGCAAGCGTGAGACGATCCTCGATACCTGGGACCGCCAGATCGGCGAAATGAAAGTCAATGTGAAGCTCAACGCCGAAGTGGCCAAGGTCGAAGGCGATAAGGGTGCTTTCCGGATCCACACCAGATCGGGCGAAGTGATCGAGGCCGAAACCATCGTTCTTGGCATTGGGACGCAGGGCAATCCCAACATGATGCGCTGCCCCGGTGCCGACCACCCGATGATCCAGTATCAGCTGGACGATCCCGGCGAGTATTTCGATGAGCATATCACCGTGGTTGGATCGGGCGATGCCGGGATCGAGAACGCGCTGGGTCTTGCTGCCGACGATGCTCAGCGCAATGTCGTCTCCATCCTCAATCGCGGGGCCGATTTCGCCCGGGCCAAGGCTGCCAATGTAGCCCTGCTCGAAGAGGCGGAGCGCGACGGGCGCCTGTTCGTGCGCCGCGAGACCGAGCCTGCAGTGGTGAAGGACGGCGAGCTGGTGCTGACCACGCGCGACGGGCAGGAGACAATCCCCTGCAACCGCATCATAGCGCGCACCGGATCGCAGCCCCCGCGCGGCGTGGTAGAGGCAATGGGGATCGAATTCACAAGCGAGGATCGCAGCGCTTTCCCCAAACTTTCGCCAGCGTTTGAATCGACCAAGGCAGGCATCCACGTGATCGGCGCGCTTGCAGGTTATCCGCTGATCAAGCATTGCATGAATCAGGGCCACGACGTGATCGAGTTCTTGAACGGCAACACCGCTCTGAAACCCGCCGATGAGCCGATCCTGGCCGAGAAATTCGCTCAGCTGCCCGGCAATCATTCGGTCGAACACTGGCTGGAGGTGTTCGGCGCAGAAGTGCGCATATTCGGCGATCTGTCCCCGCTGCAATTGCGCGAATTGATGTTGGATTCCGCCTGCCATGCCTATGGCGCGGGCGATGTGGTGTTCCGCCGGAACGATCCGGGTTCGTCCATGTTCGCGATCGCGCAAGGGTCTGTCGCGGTGGAGATCAATCCCAACGATCCCGGCATCACCGTGCCTATTGAACAGGGTTCAATCTTTGGCGAGGTCGGGCTGATTTCGGGCCGCCGCCGTGGCTCCACCGTCCGCGCTGCAGAGCCTGTCGTCGCCATCGAGCTATCGCGCAACGCCGCACTGAAACTGATCGCCACCTCTGCCGGGGCATCGCGCGTCGTCAACCAGATCGCGATCGAGCGGCAATTGCTCCAGATGTTCGGATCGGGACTGACTCAGGCCGATGTCGCCCCGCTGGTCGAAACCGCAGAAGTTATCGAGGTACGCGCGGGCAAGGTGCTGATCGAGGAAGGCGCCGATGACAAGGACGTCTATATCATCCGGCGCGGGTCGATGATTGTCGAGAAACGGATCGGCGAAAAACCCGTATTCCTCTCCTACTTGCCCGCGGGATCGTATGTCGGGGAAATGGCTGCGATCGACGGATCGCTACGCACCGCCACGGTGAAAGCCGCGATCAAATCCGAAGTCATCAAACTGCCGGGCGATGCATTCGTCGCGCTGCTGGATCGCAACCCGGCGCTGCGCGAAAAGGCGATGGCGGACATGGCCGGGCGCAGGCGCACCAATGCCTTCATCGAAAGCCGCAAGGACGAATTTGGCGGCGCGGTCGATCTGTATTCGCAAACTGCGCAATTCCTTGTCGATGAAGGTCTGGGCGAGGCAACCGACGTGCTGCTGATCGACGAGACGCTGTGCATTGGCTGCGACAATTGCGAAAATGCCTGTGCGGACAGTCACGATGGGCTGTCGCGGCTCGACCGGGAGGCGGGCCGCACTTACGCGCACCTGCACGTGCCGACATCCTGCCGCCATTGCGAGCACCCGCATTGCATGGCCGATTGCCCGCCCAGTGCGATCAAGCGCGGCCCCGATGGCGAAGTCTTCATTGACGATACCTGCATCGGTTGCGGCAATTGCCAGCGCAACTGCCCCTATGGCGTGATCCGGATGGACCCCAAACCGCCCAAAAAGCCATCGCTGCTGAAATGGCTCCTGTTTGGGCGCGGGCCGGGTCCGGGTGAGGCTTCGTATGCGTGGCGCAAGGAAAACGGCGATCCCGAAACGCCCAAACAGGCGATAAAGTGCGATATGTGCGCAGGGATAGATGGCGGCCCAGCCTGCGTGCGCGCCTGCCCCACGGGTGCCGCAATCCGCGTTGCGCCGGACAAGTTCCTGACCTTTACCAAGCTGGCGGAGGAAGCGCAGTAATGGTGGCCTCCGCCCGCTCGGGCTCAAAACCGGCGACGCAGCAAAGCTTTGCGCAACGCGAGCGGGCGCGCAACGCCGACCATGTCGGCTTCCTGAGGCACAAGGCGTTCCGCTATCTCTGGATCGCGCTAATGCTGTGCGCGGCGACCATCGCGGGATATGTGATGATCGATCAGGAACCGCGCCCCAATGGTGGCAGCTGGTATGGCTATACGCTCGGCACGATCGGGGTGGCGCTGATCATCTGGCTATCGCTGCTGGGCGTGCGAAAGCGCCGGATCACGCCGGGGCAGTGGAGCCTGAAGGCGTGGACCAGCGCGCATGTGTATCTGGGGCTGTCGCTGATCGTGGTGGGCACGCTGCACACCGGGTTCCAGTTCGGCTGGAACGTCCACACGCTGGCCTATGCGCTGATGATTTTGGTGATCGTTACCGGTATTTACGGGGTCGCGGTCTATGCGACCTTGCCGGCCAAGCTCTCCTCCAACCGCAACGAGATGACGCGCAGCCAGATGGTCGAGGCGCTGACCGCGATCGACCGCCAGCTGGAAACCGCCGCGCAGCCGCTGGGGCGCGAGCAATCCGACATCGTGATCGCAGCGTTGTCGCAGGACATATTCTTTGGCGGGGCATGGGGCCGGTTGACCGGATCGTATCGCGGGTGCGCCACCGCGCGCGCACTGAATGCACTCGATACCGCCGCCGGGGATGAGGCAAGCGCCAAGGTTCACGCCCTGCTCTCCCGCCGCGCTGAACAGCTTGCCCAGATCCGCCGCCACCTGCGCATTCGTGCCTTGCTCGAAGTATGGCTGTTCACCCATGTCCCCGCGACCATCGCGTTGCTGGCCGCCCTGCTCGCGCATGTCGTGAGCGTGTTCTATTATTGGTGAGGGGGCAGGCATGGCATTCCTGATCCGCACCATCGATACCACCGCCGCCGGGCGCGAGATCGTGCGCGACCGCACCATCGACACGGACACCCTTTCGGTAGGGCGAGCGGCGGAAAACGATATTCACCTGCCCGATCTCGCAGTCGAACAACGGCATATCAGCATTGCCCAGGGCGCCGATGGCATGGTGGTGGTGGAGGCGCTGGGCACGCTTGGCTTTGGCCTTGACGGGCGGGTCCGGACCAGCGCCACCATAGACCCCCAGACCGGCGGCGAGATTGAGCTGGGTTCGTCTCGGCTGACGGTCGCAAAAGACGCCGCAGGCTCCCTCACCATCACGATCACGCAGGCCGGGGAAAAGGGCGCCAAAGTCGATACGGTGCGCGGATTTCAGCTGGCCAGCACACTGCCCTCCAAACGAACCATGGCATGGACGCTTTCGCTTGCGATACTGGTGCTGTTTTTGACCGTGCCGGTGTTCACGCACCTGACCCGCGATCGGCAGGAGGTCGGGCCGAATGCGCAAAAGCTGGACAGGGTCGCGCTCGACAGCACTTGGTCATCGGGGACGCTGAGCCTTGCCCACCATGATCTCAAGGACAATTGCGAGGCGTGCCACGCGGAACCTTTCGTATCGGTGCAGGACGAAACCTGCCTCACCTGTCATGAGGAACTGGGCAATCACGCGGCCAAACCGCGCCTGGCAGAAGGCATGAGCGTTCCCTCCACGTTCGATGCGATCCAGTGGTCGATCGCGCAAAAACTGGGAAAGGAAGGGCCGGGATCGTGCACGTCCTGCCACCTCGAACACGAAGGCAATGTGCGCCAGAAGGCAGCAACGCAGGAATTCTGCGCCGATTGCCACGATGCGCTCGACGCGCGGCTAACCGATGTGGCGTTCGGCAACGCGGCCGATTTCGGCAAGAAACACCCGCAATTTCGCCCCACCTTCTACACCGCCTATGGCCAAAAGGATCCGGTGCGGGTCTCGATTGCTGAAATGCCGGTCGAGAAAAGCGGCCTCGTATTTCCGCACGATGTTCACATGGACCAGTTCGGCGGTGTTGCGCGCATGGCGATGAGCCTGCCCGATTACGGTGATCCGCTTGATTGTGCGAGCTGCCATGAACCGGGCGCAGACAAGGTCGGCTTTAAACCGGTCGGAATGGAGGACTCGTGCGAGAGTTGCCACAGCCTCGTTTCGGGGCGCGGGGCTGGCGGTGGCTTTACCTCGCTGCGCCACGGCGATGTGGATGATCTGATGGAAGACCTCGCGCGGATCGATCGCAGCGGTCCGCGCCGCCCGATCGTATCGGGCAGATCGCGGCCCGGCGAGTTTGCCACCGGCGGCACCTATGCCGCCAATTTCGGTCGCCCCGCCTCCTCGCTCATCGGCATCAACCGCGCACTGCTGCCGGGCGGTGTGTGCGGCGATTGCCATATCCCCACGCGCAAGGGCGGGCGGCCCGATCTGATTCCGGTCAACCTGCCGGACCGTTACATGCAGCACGGGTTCTTCACCCACGAAGCGCACAAAAAAGAAAAGTGCGTCGATTGTCACGAGGCGACGACATCGAAATCGGCGACCGATCTGCTGCTGCCCGATCTTGCCAGCTGCCGCGACTGCCACGAAGGGGCGAGTGCGATCAGGACCAAGAAGGTCGTCCCGTCGGGATGCGCGATGTGCCACGGCTATCACACCCCGACCAATCCGTGGCCCGGCGACCATCCGATCCTGCAAAGCACTCCCGATGGCAGACTCCAACGTGAAACAGATTCGGTTGCATCCATTTCGGCTTTGCTGAAGAAATAGGACGCAAGGGGGCGGGCCAATGAAGCGAGGAACAACCGGGGAAACACACAGCGTCCTGATCGCGCAGATAACTGACACGCATGTCGGATTTGATCCTGCGGCGGGTGATGAGGAATTCAACTACCTGCGGTTTTGCGCAACCATCGACCACCTGCTGGCACAATCGGTGCAGCCCGACGCCCTGATTCTGACCGGCGATATTGCCGACAACGGTGCGCCCGAAAGCTATGAACGGCTGAAACATGCACTGCGCGGGTGCGATTTCCCGATCCACGTGATGACCGGCAACCATGATCGGCGCGACAGCCTGCTGGCGGCGTTTCCCGATTGCCCGGTCAATGATGGCTTCATTCAATATGCGCTGGAGATGAACGGCCTCAGGGTGCTGTGCCTCGATACGCTTGAGCACGGGCGGCACGGCGGTGCTTTCTGCGATGCGCGCGCGAGCTGGCTGGCTGGCGAGCTGGCGGCGTATCCCGAAACGCCGACTCTGATCGTGATGCATCACCCGCCCGTGATCGCCGGGATAGAATGGATGGACCCGCGCCCCGATGAACCGTGGCTCAAACGGTTTGAGGCGGCTCTAAGCGGCCATCCGCAGATCGTCGGCATCGCCTGCGGGCACCTGCACCGGCCGCTTTCAGCCATGTTTGCGGGCATTCCGGTAACGGTGACGCCAGCGGTTGCGCCTGCGGTTTCATTGGATATGAGGCCGCTCAATTTTCACGCGGCCGATGGGCGTGGCATCGTGGATGCTGAACCACCCGCCTATGCGCTGCACCGCTGGAAAAACGGCAATCTGGTTAGCCATCTGCAGCCGGTGGGGGACTGGGCACGGCTGGCGGTCTATTCCGAAAACCTGGTGCCCATAATGGAAGGTCTGGACGCCGAGCGTCGGCCGTAAAGCCAGTCTGTTCCGCGCGCGCTGACCTGCAATTGCGCCTCAGTCTCCGCCTGCATCTGCGTCAATATCCGGCTCCGCGCGGCGCACATTGCGAACCGGCGCGCTGCCTTCGCCATCAGGATCGCGCCCGACCCAGCGGTTCATATCAACCGTGTCGGAAACCTTCCACGGAATACCAGATCGCGTCAGGAAGAGCTTCTCCATCTCCGAGCGTGTGAAGGGGCGTGAGCCAAGCCGGCCAAACACCGCCATCTGTCCCCCGGTCTCGTCCACCGCGCGATCTCGGTCCAGCCCCTTGGACAGCGCAATCGCAGGCGTGGGGGTCCGCGCGAAAGACACCAGTTCGGGGCGCGGCGCAGGGCTGAAGCCATAGAAATTGCGCTGGCTATCCGGACTGGTGAGTTGCAGCACCTTCATCCCGTTCACCCCGTCCGCGACGTATGCGAACAAGGATGCATTGGTGGACGCGACCATCACATCCTCGGCATCGTTCAGCTCCCCCTCCAGCGTCACCTTCTGGTTCACCTTTGGCGCCAACGGGTTGGTCACATCGAGGATCACCAGTCCATCACGCTTTGCCGCAACATAGGCATAGGTGCGCGCCACATACAGCCGCCGCGCATCGGCAAGCCGCACGGTGCCTTCGGGACGGGCAACAGGATTGCGCAGGTCGGTGACATCGAACAGCTTTACGCCATCGGCATCGGTCACCCACAGATACCGGAACTGAACGGCGCTCGCCCGTGCATTCGTGAGCGGGCGCACAGCGGCGAGCCTCGGGGATTTCGGATCAGCGAGGTCAATTACGACCAGCCCCGCATCGGCGGTGACAAAGGCAATTTCGCCCGCCAGCTGAATGTGCCTCGCGCCCTTCAGCACGCCATTTGGGTTCCACGCATCCGATCCATCGGCGTACACCTCGCGGCGCAGCTTGTTGTTGCGAAATTCGCCATCGGAGAGCGTGTTGACGTTGACGAGGATCAGCCCTTCCGATGCGTCGCTGATCGCGGCGTAATTGTAGATGGGCAGGAATGCCTGTTCCTGATTGAGCGCGCGCAGCTCCGGCGTGGACCGGCCCGGAGAAATTGGCTGGTTTGTGGCCAGCGCCAGACAGGTCGCATTGGCGCTGGAGACGTGGGTATTCTGGCCAAGGCCGGAGAACGGCGCGGTGATGATGCGCTCGGATACGCCCTTGTTCGCGATGGATGCCACATCATAAGCTCGGAAACCGCCGCTGCCCTCGGCAGCAAACAGGTATTCGCCGCGCAATTGCAGACAGCCCACGCGGTCCTTCGTGCCTTCGTGAATGTTGACGAATTCCTCGAACGCGCGGGTTTCGCCCGACAGATCCTTGTCAAAGCCCTTGCCGCGCACCCAGTTTTTCAGCTCGCGGCCGTTCTGGTCGACGTGCAACGCGTAATAATCGGGATAAGAGTATTTGTGCAGGTACGATCCGAGTACCGCCTGCGGTTCCTCATATTCGGTGACGCGCACGGCCGTCAGCCCGCCCTCCAGCCCGGTGAAGGCGTGCATCCCGACAAAGTTCACGTAATTCGTGCCGAGCAGCAACAGCTGGGCCATGATCGCGTTGTTGTCCTCCTTTTCGGACAGGTGGCAATCGGAACAGGTCTTGGTCTCGGTCAGCCGCACGGTGTGCGGAAAGTGCGGAGCGAACGCCTGGCTTGAAAAGCCGATCGCGCTGATCGGCGGTTGCTGCACATAGATGCGTTCGCGGTTGATGTTGGTCGACGACAGGACCAGCGCAGAGGATGAACGCACCGGCGTGATCTGGTTGCCCTTGGTTGTCTGATGCTTGCCCAGCTGGAACATCTCGTCACGCGCGACCTGCGGGTTGTAGGTCGCGAAATTGCGTGTCTCCCCGCCTTCGTACTTGTGTGATTTGGTCTTCCAGTTGGCCTCGATGGGCAGGTGACACCCGCCGCAACTAGTGGTCCATGAAAGGTGGCAGGTAAAACACGCCATCTCCTCGCCCCGGTGCGCGCGGTCCTCTTCCGCAATGCCGGTGCCAAATTCGAAATTGCCGGTTTCCGCGCCGTATCGGCTCATCAGCTTGGCGCGCGCAGATTTGGCGTTGAACTCGGGAGCTTTGGGATCGACCGAATCCTTAACGAGGCTCATTTCCCATTCCAGTTTGGGATCGACGAGCGATCGCTGGATCAGCCTGCGTCGGCCATCGGTGCCCTCCACCCATTCGAACCGCCGCTGCCCATCGGGATTGCGCAGCAGGGCAAGGTTGTGCCCCTTGGGCGGGGCGGCGGGGCCGCTGGTCAGCAACGTGGGATAGGCATCGGGCGTGCCGTGGCAATCCTTGCAACCGATCTCGATCGCGTTGGCGACTTCGCCATACAGCAGGCCGTTGCCGTGCGTGTCCTGTTCAAAATGGCAATCGACGCACTGCATCCCCTTTTCGGCGTGGATCGACATCATGTGCACCGCTTTGCCCGGATTGGTGCCGGGTTCGACGAACTTGCCCTCGCCCTGGCGCCGCCACTTTTCGGGATCGTCATTGTCGACGATATTGCCGTCCGCATCCAGCAGATTGCCTTCGCGGTCGCGTTTGAAGATCCCGCGGAAATTCCAGCCGTGGCCGTGATAATCGGCAAATTGCGTGTCCTGCAGATCCTCGTTGAGGTCATAGACATTGCGCAGGAAATCGAGGTCGGACCATTTGCCGCGCGGGGCGGCGCCTTCGGGGTTTCGCTCCACAACCGCGCGCACTTCGGCGGCGGTGGGGTATTTCTGCTGCTCTGGCCACATATGCGGCGCGTCGCTTTCATAGTCCCACATCGTGTAGCCGAGATAGGAATTGAGGAAGATATTGGGCTGATGCATGTGGCATGACATGCACTGCGCAGTCGGAATGGAGCGGGTGAACACGTGCTGGAGCGGGTGGCCCTTTTCCTTGGCCTTGCCGGATCGCGTCAGCAGGCCGTCTTCCTCGTTCTTAATGCCGCCGCGCGCATCCAGTGCGGGTTCCTCATCATAGGCAACGCCCGGTTGTTTCAGCGCGGCGTGGCCCGAACTGCCTGACTTGTCCTTGCCCCCGTGGCCGCCGGCGTGGCCGTGATCTTCGTCCTTTTCGTATTTATCGGCGATGGTCGGATCTACGGTGATTGTCTGGCCGTCTCGGCCGTATTTGGCATAGATGAGCGAATGGCGCGGTTCGCGATCATTTGCATAGACCACGTGGCAACTCGCGCAGCCCGAATGGCGATAATCGCCCGGCTGATCGTTGGTCCCCATGAACCACGTGAAGGGATCGTTGAGGCGCGTCTTATGGATGTTCAGCGCGGGGATCGCGACCCGCAGGCCGGTGCCGGGACCGCGGTTCGATTGCTTGAGATCAGGGCGGCCCGGCTCCTCCAGCCGTTGTATCTGGCCGGTGAAATTGGGCAGGCCGATTTCGGGGAATTGCGAATTGATGGTGCGCCCGCCCCGCTCGAACACGCGGAACACATCGCCCGGCGGGATCACGTGCCAGGTGGGCAACGGATACATCGTCGCCAGCACGCCGCGATCTTCCTGCGCCTTTGTCAGCTTGCCATCAGGGCCGGTGGGCGAGACGATCTTTGCTGGTTCGCCGTTGCGGGTATACGCCTCTCCCAGGAGGTAATTCTTGAACGGCAGGATACCGTTATTATACGCCGCCCCGCCCCACAGCATCGCGCCAGTTGCCATGATGGATCGTTCCGCCGCCTCAATCGACTGGATGTGGCACGATCCGCATGCCTCACGCGCGACGCGGTAATCGGACGGGTTGATGAACTTCACGTATTCGGGCGATTCCTTGTTCAGCAATGCATAGGATCGCTTGGGATTGGCCGAGGATGGCCAGTACCAGCTGCCCGGATATTTCGGCAGGACATGCGCCCGGTCGCGCGCGGCGACATAATCCGGGTCATCGTGCTGAAGGCTCGAATTGCCCGCAACGCTGGCATTCCCGCCGTGGCAATCGGTGCAGCCCAGTCGCACCGCAGAGGAGGTGTGCATCGTCGGCGCATCGGTCTTTACATGGCAGGTGTTGCAGCCTTCGGATTTCGCCACCACTTCCAATTCCGATTGTCGCGCGGGCGCGGGCGGAGCGAAGACTAGGCTGTAATCGCGCTTTACCGGCTTTTCCTTGTCCGCCGCCTGCGCCGCCGGCTGTATCAGCGAAATGCCAAGGATCAACGCGGCCAGGGCCAGCAACAGATGCGACAGGCGCGTTCGGGCAATACGCAGGCGGGTGAGGTTTGGGATCATCAGTATGTCAGCGTCACATTGGCGAGGATGGAATAGAACGTGCGGCCGCCCCTGCGCGCATCGAACAGATCGCGAAACCCGTCGCCTGCGATCAGGCTGGCCCCCGACAGGCGAAAGACCATGTTCTGGTTCGCCTTGGGCCGCCAGATGGCAGACGCCGAAAGATCATAGCCGATCTCCTTGGGGATCGACCCTTCGACCCGCAGGTTTTCGAGGCTGGAGGTGTTTTCGAACCACAGGTGATTGGCGTTCGCGGTCAGGCGAAATTCGGGCGTCAGATCGAAATCCGCGCCGATACCGAGCAGCATCGTGCCCGGATTGTTGAAGTTGGACTGGCCCTGCTCCTTTGAGCTGCGCAGCGAATTGAGGATACCGTTGCGCCCGTTCACCGCCACCGCGCGCCCGCCGCCCGCAAACGGGATGGTCTGCCGGATCCAGTAGGATGTATCGGCCCCGGCAAAGATTGGATTCTCGAATATCGCATCGAACCCGCCCTCCACATCGTCGAACGGATCATCGTCTCCGCTGGCATACAGGCCCGACAGGCGGAACCGCATCCAGTCTTTGTCATAGCTCAATTCGGCGGCGGCAAAGGTTGCGTTGATATCGGCCGGGCGATCGGTGAAGAAATTGTTGCGATCCTCCCCCAACGCCCAATATGCGCTCGCCGTCAGGTTGATGCGCCCGATCCTGCCATCGGCGTTATAGCCGAGGTAAAGGACATCGTATTCGCGCCCGCGCAGTGTGCCCAAAAGCGCGGGCCGGACGGGGAAGCCATTGTCGTCGATCTCGATATCATCGGCTTCGCGGTTGCGGTTATAGGCCATGGTCAACTGGCTGGTCAGCGCCGGGATCAGGAAATCCTGACGATAGACGTTGGCGAAAAACACAAAGTCATCGCGCGGGCTTTGCACCACAGAATTGAGGCCGCTGTTGGTGTCCTTTTCCAGCCGCCAGAATGCCGCGACATTGAATTGCAGACGGTTGTTGTCGCGATTGCCGAACAGGCGGACGCCCAATTGCTGATCCTGAAACAGAAACCCGCGAAAATCGGCCTGAAACGGCTGAATGCCAGCGCGGATCGAGATGAAATCGAAGCGGTCGTTGTCGAACTTCGTGAAGTGATAATCGACGAACGCTTCCTGCACACCAAGGAAATGGTCGAGGCGGCTCGATCCCTTTGACGGTTCCACAAACAGCACGCGACGTTCGGGCACATCGACGTAATTGACGTTGTAGGCAAAGGTTACGCGGTATTCGATGCTGGGCGGTTTGTAGGCGGTGCTGCCTTTGAGCAGCGCCGCACCAAAGATAAACGTCTGCGACAGCACATGGCTCAGATCATCGCCGAACACATCGAGCCGGACCGGGTCCGCCGTGGTCTGGACGCCGACGGGGATCGGAAAGGTGCGCGGTTCATAGACCGTGTCGCTGATGGCGTTGGCGATGAAGAACCAGTCATCGCCCTTGATCGGCAGCCACGGCACCTTGTCCGGATTGATCGGGCGGTCGCCCTTGTATGTGTTCTGATTATAGGGATCGAGCACGTTCTCGGTCACCAGATCGAGGCTCTGGATCAGACGCCAGCGATCGGGGATCGGTACCTGATCCACCGGGAACGCTTGCGGCGGCGGCGCGCGGATTGCGCCCTCGTTGGTCTGGTCTATCGGATCTGGCAGCAGGTCGCGAAAGCCGGGTCGCATTCGCCCTTCGATAGAGCCGGGGTCGAGCGGTTCGGCATCGGTCTGCGCGGTGGTGTTGAGCCCTTCGCTAGCCTCCTCGCGAACGGACTGCGGCTGACTTTCCTGTGGGGGAGAAGGTTCTGGTGTCTCCGCCTCTTGCGGCGGCGGCGTGGTAGCCGCCTGCATCGCCAGCGCGGCGGGGATGAGGATCAGCGCCACCGGCTACAGCCCCTCGCACACATTCTGTGCCGCGGTATCGAGGAACGGCGCAAACGGACAATTGATGTAGCGCAGCCGCACATCGCGGTTGCCCACGCGCACTACGATCCGGTCTGCGCGAATGTCCTTTGGCGCGTTGCCGATACCGCCAGCACCCCCGCTCAGGCGCACCCCGGCATTGTTGAGCCCGAGAAAGCTGATCATGTCATCCTGATCGATGCCGTCGCCCGATACACCCAGCCCGCCAACCAGCCGATTGTCGCGATAAACCGGGACCGATCCGGGGAATATCTGGATCCCGTTGTCCAGCCGCGATCCTCCCGAACCGGTCTGCGGCAGGGTGGAGCAGCCACGCGGCGTATCGGTGTTTGACTGCCCCGTCACAAACGCCACATGCTGACCCAGATTGCCGAGGATCAGCGCCGATTGCAGCCCCGTCGAAAACGGGTTGAACTGCTGGATCGGGCGCGACAGCGGACCGCTTGGCGTGCCCACCTCGCCATCGGGGAAATAGGGCCGCGACAGGTTCCCGCCCGAACGGTCAGCAAACGCGAACGCGCCGGTCAGCGCGGTAGGATCGTCCAGGAAGGTGCGCGCCCGTTGCACGAATTGCGGCACTTCGCCTTGCGCTGCCAACAGATCATTCGCCGCGAAAGCGCCCGAGAAAAAGCTCGCTGTCCGGGCCTTTTGCAGGCTCACATCGGTGCCGAAGATCGGCGCATCGGGCGAACGCACGATGCCAAGGATGCGCCCGCGCGTATCGACCAGACTGATCGACACCTGCGCGCGGCTATCCAGCGGGCGGCGGATCTGAGCGCGCGCCCGACTCATCACCGTGAACGCTTCTTCCAGGATCGCGCGCGCCTCGCCCTCGCTGATCGCCCCGCCAACATCGGCTGCATCCGTGCCCGATCGCACCGGGAAACGGTTTGCGCCCGCGCCGTTGGTCAGCACGAAGGCATCGGCAATGCCAAACTCAGCCGCGCGCGACGGGCGAATGCCGGAAAGCTCAGTGCCATAGGCGGTCCCTGCGCGCAGCGCCGCGCCATCGAAATATCCGCGCACCGCCAGCAGACTGCCCGCCGTGCCCGCAAAACTTGCGCCTGCAACATTGCCGACCTGGCTGAATTGCGCATCGGAGAACCGCAATTGCGTGCCGTCGACAAAAATCCGTTCCGCCCGAATGGAAACCGGCGCCTCGAACCCGACCGTGCCCGCCAGTGCGATCAGCTCGTCATCGTCATTATCGACATCGAGAGTGTTGGGATCAAAGCCATAGACGCCATCCGCCAGCACCCCCACGCCGCCCACCACGACGCCGTTCTTGTACAGCGGAAATCCGCCAGCATCCGCGGCCAACCCCAGTGGGGAACGCTGCGGGCCGATCATCCCGTCGCTGGCGCGCGCGGACAGGTCAGAACATGGAAGCTGGCTGAACTGCACCCCGAACAGCGGCCCGCTTTCAAGGCCCACCGTAGTCGGCGCAGGCGGGAAATGTTCCTGCACGATCTGGCTCGCCGTGCGGGTGGAGAACGCGTTGCCGCCGCTGGAAAGATACGCGCCGGTGATCGCCTTGGCGATGGCGGCGGCTTCCGATGGCAGATTGAAGCCCTGAATGTCGACGTTGTTGCGATTGGGCGCGTCGGGCACGCGAGCGCCGAGAGGCGCGTTCGGCATCCGGAACACGCCCAGCACATTGCCCACCCGGTCCACCACCGCGATGGTCGCCGGATCGCCCTGCGCTCGCGCCTGCGCGGCGGCCTGCGCGATCACCGTACCGACTTCGTCGGCGGTCAGACTTTCGGCGGCGGGGATCGAAAACACCCCGCCCGATGGCGGCGGAGGAGGGGGAGGCGGCGCGGGCGGCGGATTGCCAGAGCCCTGCCCGCCGCCAGTGGGTTGTGGCCCGCTATCCCCGCCGCCGCATGCCGAAAGGATTAGCAACGGCACGGCAACCGTCGCTATTGCCAGTGGTTTCCATCCCCCCGCCCGCTTCATTGCAACCTGCCAATGGCAGACGATGCCGTGGCCAACGCCTCGCGGAATTGCGCTGGGCGATAGGCGTTGGGCTCTTCCACCGCCTTGTACGCTTTATTGATATTGGCGCGGATGCCTGCTGCCGCTCCCACCGTAACCCGGCCTTCGCGCACCAATGAATTGAGTAGCGTGTCGACCGCCATCACCGCCTGCACAGATCCCGAATAATCGGTAAAACGCGGCGCGGTCGCTTTGCCTGCGATCATCGCGATCACGCGGAAGGCGTCGACATCGGCATAGGCCCGCGCGCCCAATGCACTGGACAGCGCGCCCGCACGGCTTCCCAGCGTCTGCGCCGCATCACGCGCATCGGCGGCGGTTCCTGTGCCCATCGCGGCGTGAAAATTGCGGCTCGCTTTCAGAAAATCGTCCGCCTGCCCCGGCACCAAAGCCTTAGCGACGGACGACAGCATGATGATATTCTCATCGTTGAACGGCGGATTGCCGAACGGGATCGGGCGTTCCGGGTTCGTCTCGAACGTCAGCTTGCGGTCGGCTGCATCGCTGATCGTGCGGTGGCACGAATGGCAATCGTAGAAATACAGCTGCGGAAACGCGCCATCCATCCCGAACCGGGGCTGCGCGAACATGCTAGTCGAACGCTTGACCGCTTCGGCCTGGCCCACGGCCCAGAACCGCACCGAATTCAACTGCCCCTTGCGCGAGCGATAATCGGCGTCTTCGTTGTGATGCTGTTGCAGCGCACTGAACAGATCGAGCTCGAAAGAGACACGCGGATGCCCCGCCGCCATCATCGAATGAGTGACGAACTGCCCCTTGTTGGCCGATCCGTAATGGCAATCGAGACAGTTGTTCGCGCGATCCTGCGGTCGATCAAGCGCAATCAGACCGTCGGCAATGTTTGAAGCATGGGTTGCGGGCCGTGCATAATGGCTCGCGAGCCAGCCTTCTGCCGGTCCGTGGCAGCTTTCACACCCGACACCGTCCGAAAGGCGGAAACGCGGGCCCCGCTGCGCCGCTGGGGCGTAGGTCGCATGGCAGCCAAGGCAGGCGGGCGCTTCTGTGGCGCGGCCCAGCCCCAGACTGTCCGCGATCTGTTGCCCGCGCTGTCCGGCCAGAACAGCATAGGAGCGGCTGTGCGCCCCGCTTTGCGAAGACGGTTCCTGCCAGGTTGCAATTTCATCCTGCCGCACAACCGCGCCATTGCCCTCTGCACGGCCATGACAGGTCGATCCGGCGCAACTGGCCACCCCTTCATAGCGGGCGCTGGAGGACATTGAATTGCTGTTGGCGGTTGCGGCGGGATAAAACAGCATAAGCAACAGCGCAGCCAGAGCGCGGCCCGAACCGGTCCAAACTCTACTCACAAACGTCCGTGCTGCCCTTGGTGTCATCGCTTTCCCCCCCGGATGCGATCAAGATGCTATCGACTGGCCAAATCCGGATGCCAGCGGCGCGGGAGCGACGCGAGGGCGAACCGATGTCTTGCAGTGATGTTTCAACGCCGTGTTATCACAGGCCCCTGCGCAGCCATTGTAAACTCCCGCCAAGCCTGCCGTCCACATGCAAATGTGCCGTGCGTCCGCGAAGTGTCGCAGCGTGAAGCCGTGGCGCAGCCATCATGGCTGACTCCACATCCGCAACAGGTTCGCCATCGCCTTGTCCAGGGCAAGCAATTCGGGCGATTGTGCCTCAAGTCTGGCCCGCAGACTGCTGCGCAGGTTGTCCATGTCAAACAACAATTCACGCTGCGCGGAATCGGCAACAAGGCTCTCGATCCATCCGACCGCGACAACGCGTTCGCCACGGATCACGGGCCTGACTTCATGGACAGAGGTTGAGGGATACAGGACCAGCTGCCCCCATTCGCCTGTCACTGTCTGCGTCACTCCGGCATTGTGCACGATCAACTCGCCGCCCTCGTAATCGGCGGAATTGCTCAGAAACAGCGTGAAGGACAGATCGGTGCGGATGCGGTTTGCGCCCTTACCCATCAGGGCATTGTCCACATGTGGGCCGTAATATCCGCCATCGCGGGTTTTGCTGATTATCAGCGGAGAAATCCGGCGTGGGCGCGCGGCGGCTTTCACCACGCTATTTTCCGCGATCAGCGGCTTCAGCTCTGCGCGAATGGCGCGGCCGGCATCGGTATCGACCCTTGCCTGAAGATTGCGCTTTACCTGCGCCGCGATTTTGCCGGCGGTTTCGCGCCCGTCACGCCAATCGAGTGCGCCGAGCATGTCGGTGAGGCTGGCGATCCGCTCCTCATCGGTGAAGGCTGCAATTTTGATGATCATGTTCGTGCGGGCATCCTGGTATGGCCCCTGCCAAGGTTTCGCAGCGCGCAATACAACCGCCAACGCGCAAGAGGCAAGGGCGAGCGATGTGGCAGGCGGAACAGACGGTGTGCGATACGCAGCGTGCGGTGCGCGGGTTGCGAGGTGCAATTGGCCATGCGCGTTCGCGATGGGTCGCAAAACACGTTTTTTAGAGTTTTACGGGTTCGGCAGGTGCGCCCTTAGGTGCTTCATCAACTAAGGAGGCCCGCCCGACCCCTCGGCGGACCTCCCCGGTCGAACCGAATCAGGCCGCGAGTGCATCCTCGCCGCCTGTATCGGCAAACCTCAGGCCAGCCTCGTACCGCGCATCAACCTTGCCGTCTTTCAGCGCGAACAGGTGTAGCCAGCCATTGTCGAACAGCGCACGCACGCCCGCGTGCTTTTCCAGCACATCAAGAATCGCCTCGCGCGGGGCCTCGATCATAACCGACAGGCGCAGCGGCTCATGCACCAGTGCATCCCCATCGTGCACGCTCTGCCACGGCAGGCCGGGGCGCAAGCGACCGCTATTGCCTTCGATTACGCCGATCCCGCCCACGACATTGTGGATCAACTTGTTCCCCCCGCCAAACACATCGGGGGCGACGCTCGATCCGTAATATTGCAGGCTGATCCAACTCGCCACGACAACAGGGGCGGTGATGATCATTTCCAGCGTTCCAAAGTCGCGATCACCCTTCCAGTCATAGGAATGCAGGAAGGCGCGGCCGTCCAGATCCTTGCCCGCAGTCGTCTTACGCGGTGCGGCGATAAACGCGGCGCATCCGGCAAGCCCCCATTCGGGGCGAGTTTCGGCCCAGTTGCGCGCGCGGGCCTCGATATTTTGCCATTTCGCACCGGGCAGGCGCGGCGCCCGTTCAGCGCGAGCAATTCTTGCGGCTGCATCCACCCAATCACGCACTAGCCCTGTATTTTGCGCATGATCGGCGGGCAGATCGGCGGTGTACAAGGTCACCTTGTCGGTCGTGGTATCGTGCAGCCCGGCAATAAAGAGGGTGTCCTTAGGCAGATCCATGCCGCGCGCCTTCAGCCCCGCGCGCGCTTCGGGATCGTTCAGCAGGGCAGCCAGCATACGCACAGACACATCGCCTGCATGGCCTCCGCAAGCGCCGCAGTGATAGGCGCTTTCATGCGGATTGTTGGTGACATTGCCGCCATGACCGACAAGCAAGACGATCTCGGCGAAATTGGCAGTCAGGCTCATCGCGCCCAGCACCGCTGCGGCGGTATCGCCCTTGGCCTTCGCGCTCATGCCGCCGACCACTTGGGGGGTGGGTTCGGGAGTGATGGTCTTGCTGCCCAGCCCCAGAGCATCGCGCACCAGTTTGCCCGCGTAGAGCGGCCCGGCCGATTCAACGAAGGCGAAGGAGGAAACCGCCGCCTGCCGGAAACGGCCCCACGCCCGCGCCGTTCGCGCGGCAATACGAGCCGCCTGCGCGGTATCGGCATCGCCCTCGCTTGTCGTCTCGATCGCAGGGTTTAGCAGCACCGGCAGGCGGTTCTCGACCACATCCGAACCATGCGCCTTGTGCGCGATCGGCAGGCCGAAGAACCCGGCAAAGCCGATCGTCTCGATCCCGGCGTCCACGCTTTCGAGCGCACGGCGAAACACTTCGGAGCGCACGTCGATACAAAATGCGGCCTGCAAGGTCGGACGCCCCTGTACGGGGTGCGAACCATCGAACACTGCCGTTAACCGGCGCTGATGCGCGCGTTCGGCCGCGTCCTGAAGGATGACGAGCGTCACCTGATCCTGTGTCGGTTCCAGCGGGGCGGCATGTGCGGCGACCGTATCGATCCATTGCTTTGCAACGCCGGGAACATGCTCCAGCAACGCCTCTTCCCAGATCAGCCGGATGGCGAGCATATCGGCCAGCGTGCGGTCCACCTCGCCTGCCAGTTCCGCCTGCCACAGCATCCAGCGCGCGTGCTGCGCCCATCCGCCAAGGCTCACGTAAAGCCGGTGGAACGCGGTTTGCGCCGAAGCGGCGGTCAGCCCCAGCCTGTCTGCGGCAAACAGGATCGCGCGCTCAGTTGTATCGGGGGCGGCGGCGACATGCGCGCAAAATCCGGCCAGCCCGGCAATTTCCGGGGTCAGGTCGTGGCTCGCCCACGCGCGCCACGCGGCAAACGCCTCAGCGCCCGGAGTGGGCGACCACAGCGCCTGACCGCGATCAAACTGCCCCGATGCCCACAGGCCAAAGGTCTTGTCGATCACCGAAGGCCAGTCGATCCCGGTCGCCGCTGCGGCCAGATCGGCAATCGTCGGCAGCGCGGGCGCAACCGGGCTGTCACCAAGGGCAGAGGCCGCCAGTTTGAGTGCAGCAACGCTGGAAGGCTTGAGCGGCGAGGTTGACGCAGCGAGCGCCGCTTCGAGATCGCCGTCCTCGATCCTCCCTGAGGTCAGGGCGGCCACATACGCTTCCCCTGATTGCGTGATGCGGGTGCCCGCCACCCGCGAAAGCCGGGCAGATGCGATTGCCAGATCCTCGCCCGTCTGGCCCAGGAACGGGTTGACCGCCACGGTCGCATCCAGCGGGAAGGCTGGCGGGACGGCGCGCGCGGCGGTTTCAGCAGCGGTCAGCACTTCCGACATCCGTGCGGGCGTAATTTGCGATGGGTTCAGGAACATTGGGTTTCTCCGCCGAAGGGGCTTATTGAATTCGTTTGCCGGTTGCCGCAAAACCGCCAATCGCACGGTCAAGCAGGGCGTTGAGATACAGCCCGTTGGCAAGATGCACGCGCAGGCCCGCCGTCGAGGGGTGATGCGCCCACAGCGGGAACAGCGCCTGCGCAAAGGCGACGACGCCGAAACTGATCACCGCAATCACGATCATCGCCCATTCCAGTGGAGCAGGCGTTGGCGCGGCCGGCAGGATCGGACCCCACACCGCCTCAGCCAGCGCCTGAAAGCTGAAATATCCGACCGCCGCGGCCAGCGATGATCCCACCAGACGCTTCGTCAGTTCGCGCGGCGCAAGATCCGCCAGTCCCTGAGCCACCATGTAGGCAACGCCAAAGATCAGGATCGCGCCCATCGCCACCGCCTGTGGGCTCTTCATGCCAAAGGCGTAGGTAAACAGCGCCGCGATCGCTGCATACAGTATCAGTGCGAGGGCGAATGACTTGGCAACTGTCTTGACGCTTGGCGCGGCGACCGGGCCGGGCCGACGGATGCTGGCGACATCGGCAACCGCGCCGCCCGAAGAGAGGAAGGCGTGCGCCTTGTACAGCGAATGCGCGACGATGTGCAGCAGCGCGAGCGTCCACAGGCCGAGGCCGCATTGCAACAACATGAAGCCCATCTGTGAGACGGTCGACCACGCCAGCGCGGTCTTGACGGCGCTTTGCGTCAACATCACCGCCGCGCCGAACAGCGCGGTGAACCCGCCCAGCACGACCAGCGCGGCCATCGATCCGGTGCTTGACTGCACCAACCCCGCCGAAGCGATCAGCAGGACGCCGCCCGAATTGATGATCCCTGCGTGCAGCAACGCGGAAACCGGCGTAGGTGCTTCCATCACCTCGGTCAGCCAGCCGTGAAGCGGGAATGATGCGGTCTTCAGCGCCGCGGCGATGACGATGCAGGCAACCGCCACATTTCCGGCAAGGCCCAGTCCGTTCACGGCGGCAGCCTGCGCCAATTCGCTCAGACTGCCGGTCCGAAAAGTGATGAACAGCAGCGCTGTCGCGATCATCAGCAGCACGTCGCCCGAATGCCAGACGAGCGCAAACTTGGTCGCGGCCCGCTGGGCCTCGGCGCGGTCGGGATAGAACAGCAGCAGCCGTTTGAGCGCGAAGCCGACCGCGATCGTGCCGAGCACCAGCGTGGCCATGCTGCCCGCCTGCACGAATACCATGACCGCAGCGAGCGCCGCCAGCATCAGACCGTGAAACGCACCCTCGCGCGCTTCGCCGTTGATATAGGTCCGGCTGTAACGCATCACGACCCAGCCGATGAAGCCCACCAGCAATGCCAAGCTGGCGCTGACCAGATCGGCCCGCAGCGCCAGCAGGACCGGTCCGTCCAGAACGGCCACGCCGGTCGCCGTGCCCAGTATCACTTGGGTCAGACCCGCGACGCTCAGCAACAGCGCGATGAAAGACGCCAATTCGGACCACAGTGGCAGCGATCCGGGACGCTTGCCCGGACGCGAGGCCGCCAACAGGGCAACCAGCAGCAGCACCAGCGGTGCAAGAAACGAGAGGGTGGGCGCGATTGGCATGGGTTGCTCCGGCAGGGGCTATCGTCAGGGGGCTGTCCCGACGCTGATACGCATCCGTCCACTTCAAGAAAATTACATATTATTTCGGCAATCGTTCGTTATTATAGAACGATGGCTATTCTCAACCTGCACCATCTGCGCCTGTTCCGGGCGGTCGCGCGCGAGGGGACGCTGACCGGGGCGGCGCGCGCGCTGAACCTGTCGCAAAGCGCGGTTTCCACCCAGATCAAGGCGCTGGAGGCCTCGCTGGGTCACGATCTGTTCGAGCGGCGCGGCCGCAATCTGAAAATCACCGAGGCCGGGCGCATCGCGCTCGATCATGCGGACGATATCTTTCGCACCGCCGATCACCTCACCGCCACGCTGGCCCGGGCGGAGGGGCAGCGGCGGGTCTTGCGCATCGGTGCGCTGGCGACGCTTTCACGCAATTTTCAGATGCAGTTTCTGGAGCCGGTGCTGAACCGGGACGATGTCGAAGTGGTGTTGAGATCGGGCACGCAAGACAGCCTGTTGCGCGGGCTGGAAGCTCTGAGCCTGGATGTGGTGCTCACCAATATGAGCCCGGCGCGCGATGCAGGCAGTCCGTATCTCGTCACACGGGTCGATGATCAGCCGATCAGTCTGGTCGGATCGCCGGGGCTCCCCGGCACTGCCGGAGCATCCGTCGCGCAATTGATCAGGGACCACCCGCTGATCCTGCCGACCCCCGAGACAAGCCTGCGCGCAGGCTTCGACGCTCTGATCGAGCGGCTGGCACTGGACAGGCAGGGCATCGTTCCCCGGATCGCGGCTGAGGCCGATGACATGGCGATGTTGCGCCTGCTGACGCGCGCCAAGGTGGGCATTGCGGTGATCCCGCCCATCGTTGTGCAGGATGAATTGAAGGCGGGCACCCTCATGGAGCTGAGCCGTCTCGAAGATCTGACCGAGATATTCTGGGCGGTCACAATCCGCCGCCGTTTTCCCAATCCCTTGCTGCGCGAGGTGCTGGGCTGATCAGCCGCCCAATTTTTCCGCCATCAGTTCGACCTGCATCGTGCAGCCGCGCTCCACCAGCGCCTCGGCCAGTTCGTCCGCCCGCTCGTAATCCTCGGCCAGCACGCCAAAGGTGACGGTCGCCACATCGGTCCCTTCAGGCCCGGCAAAGGCATAGTTGCCGTTTTCGGATACGATCATGCGCGCAGGGTCCAGCGCGGCCTCGCTCTCGCCATCGTCAAAGGTGACATCGATCGAGCTTTGCGAGGCGGTATCGATGATGCGGTAGGTCGCTATGCCCTCATCAGAGGGGCGCCACAACCGCACCGAATTGGTGTCGAAGAGGCACACCTTGCCCGAACGCGACACATCGACAAACCACAGATTGGGGCTGACCGACTTCGCCGCCTCGCCGGTACCGGGCGCTCTTACCGCCCCGGTGCGCACCCGGCGAGCGGCTTTCTTGCGGGTGAGTTCGCTGAACCTGCGACTGATCGCCTGCGGTTTTTCACCGACCTTGAACGTGCCTGCACCCTTCATCACGCGCGTGCCGTTGGCGGTCAGGACGGTGACAATGTCGCCCGCTTTCAGAATAATGCTCGCATCATCTGCAACCTTTTTGCCGACCGGATACGCGCCTGATGATGGCCCGCTGGACTTGACGACGACGCCTGCAATTGCCGACCCTGCGCCCATACTTGTCAACAACGCTCCTGCGAGGGCCGCTCGAACATAACGAGCCTTAAGTCTAGCCGAGAACATACGCTCCCCCTTCGCCAAGATTTTCATAACGATCCTTCAAATTGCGTAGCGCGATATCGTCTGGATGACCAGCAGCCACGGCTTCAACCATTAGGCTCGCCCTGGCCGGATCGACCGCCGCAAGCTGCGCCGCCTCGGCCAGAATTGCCCGATCCGCGTGGGGGAAATCCGGCGCCGGCTCCATGATATCGACCGGGCTTGATCGGCCGCGCAGCACAATGCGACCCATTGCGCGCCACCAGTCGAGGCCGGATTGCTCGGCGAATTCGCGGCTGGCCATGACGCTGGATTGCAGCGCCTTGTTGGCCGCTTCAAGCCGGGCGGCGGTGTTCATGCTGTCACCCAGTGCGGTGTACTGAATGCGGGTTTCGCCGCCGAAATTGCCGATCACCGCCTCGCCATAATGCAGGCCCACGCGGGTCTTGCCGATTTTGGGAAGGTTCGGGTCCATCGCCGCGACTTCCGCGCGAAACGCCTCGCCCGTCTGCCACATGGCATACCCCGCGCGCGCCGAACGCTCGCCATCATCGGGGCGTGAAATCGGCGCACCCCAGAACGCAACCACCGCATCCCCCACAAACTTGTCGATCACCCCACCATGATCCAGCACCACCTGGCTGAGCATTTCGAGATAGCGGTTGAGCAGTTTGGCAACCATCTCCGGCTCGATCGCGTGGCTCATCTTGGTAAAGCCCTCAAGATCGCTGAACAGCACGTAGATCGAGCGTTTCTCACCGCCGAGCGACAGCAATTCGGGCCTGTCGATGATCTGCTGCGCAATGTCGCGCGGAATGTATTTGCCTAGCGCATTCTGGGCAAAGCTGCGCTGTTTTGCACCCGACGCGCGCGCCACTGTCGTCATTGCGGAAAACGCCAGCACCCATCCCACCAGCCATCCGACAGCAGGCAGACCATAAGTATCGACATTGCGCACCTGCAGCACGATCGGCACACCCAGAAACAGTACGAACAGGACAATCATCAGCGGCGCCAACCGGCGCGCCGGCCATTCGAGCAGCGCCACCAGCACCGCCGTCAGCACCACCAGAATCGCAAACCCCCACAGCACCACGGATGAAAGCTGCGGCAACGCGCGTCCATCCAGCATCTGCGCAATCATTTGGGCGTGGACGAAAATCCCCGCCGGGGATTCTCCGTTGATAGACGTGTGCGCGGTTTGGACCCGGTCATAATCGACGATATCGCCGCCGATGAGGACATATTTGCCCGCGATCTGTTCAGCGATGAACGGGATGATCTCAGGATCGAGATCGACGAACAGGTCAATATCGAGAGAGGTGAAAAGCGGGACCGAAACGTCCTGCCCGCCACCGTCCTGCCCGCTGCCATCGGGGTCGCTCTGATCCTCATACTGGCTGCGGCGGTATTCGATTGCGCCTTCGTATCCTGCAAAGCGCCGGATCGGGCCACCGGCGTCAGCCACCATCGCCCGGCCCAATAGCGGGGGCAATCCGGGCACGATATTGGGCCACACCCGCGTCGATCCAAACGAATTGTCGAGCCGGATCGAAGCCGGGCGCGCATTGCTGCCTTCAAGCTGGGCGAGGAATTCCTCCAGATACACCTGCTGTTCGTAGCGGATATCGTCGCGATTGGTGCCGACCCCGGCATATCCGACCGCCACCGGCGTCTGCATTGCGCGCAGTGTTTCGATAAGCTCCGCGTCCTCATCCTGCGGCTGATCGAACAGAATATCTATCCCGATGGCATTTGCGCCCATCTGGTCGAGATTGCGAAGAGCCTCTGCCAGAACATCGCGCGGCAAGGGCGATCGCTTTTGCGCATTGATCAGCGTCTGATCGGTGTAAACGACGGCGATGATCCGCTCGTCCGGCTCCACCATGTCGGCTGAGTAATAACTGCGCATATCGTAGAACGCGATCTCTGCCGCGTTCGTCAGCGGGGTGGGCACATCGCCGCCCGGCAGCGTCCAGCTGAAGCGCGCGATGAAAACCGCGAACAGGACCACGATCACCGCAACGACGATCTGGACCAAGCCCGCCTCGCGCACATTGCGCCAGCCACGGCTGATCCAGCCCGCGCCCCTGCGCGTCTGACCGGAAACCTGATCCGACGGTCTGGCCATAAATATTCGATATCCCCCCTTGCATCACCCGTACGGGTGCTACGCGCTACCTCGTCGCTGCAACCGTTCCGTCTCCTATCACTGCAAACGCCGACCAGTAGAACGGGTGCGAGGTGTTGGCATCATCCATCAGGTCAATCTGGGAGGCGCGCAGGGCGGCGGCGGTTCCGCGGCCATTGTTGTCGAACAGCCCGGAAATCAGCCGCTTGGTCGCGTCGTAATCGTCCGGCACCGGCCAATGGCTCGCCAGGATGGTGCGGCCGCCTGCGCCCACAAACGCGCGTACCAGTCCGTCGAGCGCATAGTCGCCGCCGGTGGTGACGCCCGCTGCACGGGTGGCGCCGACGGTCGCCCCGCCCGCTGTGTCGCAGGCGGAAAGGATCACCAGATCGGCGTCGATGCGCAGCGCGAAGATCTCGGCAAAGCTGAGCAAGCCATCGGAATCGCCATCACCAAACGATGTCAGCAAGGCCGGGCGCGGGGGGCATTCTGGCTGCGGCGCCGTGACCAGACCATGAGTGGCGAAATGCAGGATGCGATATTCGCTCAGGTCTTCGCGGTTTTCGATGGCTGTATCGGTAAAGTCACCTCCGGTCAGGACAGTGGCCGCGCCGCCCAGTCGCCGGGCGGCATCGAAGAGCTCGTCCGCCTTGATCGGATTGGCCCAGATATTGGGCGACCACACGCAATTATCTCCACCCGCCAGCGCCGTTCGCGACCCCGCCTGGCCGACTGGCCGATCACTGATGGGAGCGTTCTGGCCAAGCCCGAGATAGGATTTCGAGCCACTGGAGGGCCGCGAGGCACGCACATCGCGGAATGAAGCGGGTGAAACCGACGTACTCACCTGTGAGGTGCGGCCCAGCCATGCCGTGCCGGTGAAATCGTATTCGTCCGCATTCTCCTGCACCTGCCGCGAGTTGTAGCGTGCCACGCTGGCATCGTCGGTCACCAGCAAGTTGATCGGCAGTTTCAGCATCGCACCATCGGGTTCGAACACGATGTGGCTGTGGCCGGGCATCCGGTCCGCAATCGGGGCGAACAGTTTGAGATAGAGCTCACGTGCGGCCTCTATATCGAACGGATACGTCAAAATCTCACCGCCGTCGGCAACGGCGATACTTTCGCGGATGCGATCGACCAGCAGGTCCAGGTCATCGGGTGAGGCATCCGCCCGGTATGCGAGCGCAGTTTCCGGCGTAGCGTATATGACGAAACTGTCCTCGGCCAATGTGATCAGCTTCACATAAGCCTCATCGGCGCGCAGGATCTGCTGCATTTCAGTCAACTCGATAGCGTCGCCCCAAATCGCGCGATAGCGAGGAAATTGCGCAAGGTTCGTAAGCAGTTGCGCCTGTTCGATCTGTAACTGATCAAGCTGCCTATGGCGGTCTTCCAGCTCCTTGACCGCTTCGGAGGTGAGTTCCGCAGCGGACTGCATTTGCAGAATACCAATGCGCAATTGCTCCAAAGAGCGTCCGAGATTGGTCGCCTTGCGGAACATCAGCGCAGCCTCGTCATCACCTGCGGAAAGCTCGCGTGCAAGCACGGCCTGTGTCTGTGCAAGGCCGGGGCGTTGCAGCAATTGCGAGGCGGTGAACATTCTTGCCGCCGCGTCCACATTGGTGACGGCGGTGCCGCTGCCGTCCAACAAAAGTTCAAAATACGGCGCCAGAAGCCCGCGCACGCTCGGCAGCGGCCGACCCTTCGCATCGGCCACGATATCGCCATACAGCGCGAGCGCATCGGCGCGCCGTCCTGACCGCGCATAAAACCCGGCCAGCTGTCCGCGCGCGCTCTGAAGGGCAGGCGTCCCGGCATAGCTCGCTTGCAACAGCGCGATGCTGTCGATGTGCAATTGTTCGGCAGCGGCATTTTCGTTCTTGCGCTCAGCCGCCTCGGCAAGCTCACTCAGAACCTGCGCGCGCAACCAAAGGATCGAGATGACCCGTCCGCCGCGCACCTCGGCCAAAGTGGTGTTCGCGCGGGCCAGATTGGTCGCTGCCTCATCAGGGCGTCCCAGCAGTCGCAGCGCCGTGGCGCGGAGATAATCGCCCTGCCCGTCAAGCAGTTGGGCGCGTTCCAGCGGTGTCAGCGTCAGGGAATATGGCGATCCCACCACCCGGTCATTTTCGGCCGCCAGACGGTTTGCCAGGAATGGCCCTATGCGCAGCTCTCGCAGGGCTTGCGGATCGCCGAACTCGTTCTTTATCGGGGCGTCGAGATAGTCGAGCGCGCCTTCCAGATTGCTCTGGTTGAGCGCGTTGATCGCTTCGTAATTGCGTTGCAGCCGGGCCAGAACAGGTACGGGCCCGGTGCCGGCGCGGGTCAGGGCAAAGATGCGCTCAGCTTCGGCATAATTGCCGAGATTGGATTGCAGCAGCCCTTCGTTCAGGCGCGCCTCTATCGCGCTGTTGCCAGTCAGCGTCGCGGCACTTGCGGCGAAGAACTCCGCCGCTTGCGCAAATTCACCGCTGTTGCTGCGACGATAGGCCTCCATCAAGGCCTGATCTGCGGAAATCGCTTCGGCCTGCTGGCGGGCAAAGGCGAGCGCATCGGTCGCCTGGGTCAGCGGGATATCGACATTCCCACCTACCTCCCTGTCATTGGCGAGCGAAGCCAGACCGATTTCGAGCGCCTTTTCATAAGCCGACAGGCCGCTGGCGGCGTAGGTCCGGCCATTCGCCTCACCAACCAGCAATTGCTTGGCGATGACGCTATCAGATGTGCTGCATGTCAATCGACGCGCGCCTTGCACCATGCCCGATACGATCTCGGGAACGGCTGCGGCATCGGAGCCAGTGCAGTTCGCATCCGGTCCGCCAAACCGTAGCTGTGCATCGTCAACGCGACTTCCTCTTACCACCCACAATGTTCCGATCGGGGCGGCTGCATCGCGGCAAATGATCGAATATTTGCGATCGAACAACCCCGCGCCGGGCTCGGGGGCCTGGATCTGCGCCTCGCACAGCGCGTTCGACCCGACAGCAAAAGTATCGCGCAGACTGATCTGCTGGCTCTGCGTGGTTTGCGCGGCGTTGGGCGCTGCCCACAAGGCGGCGCAGGTGACAATCGCCGCAGCGCAGAAACTGATGAATGTGTTCACAAGATTACCCCTCACCCCCGCTTGCCGGACCATCGCCCGAGGAGGCGTCTTCCTGCTCATCCTCATCTTCATCCTCGTCTTCGTCTCCGGAGGTTCCGTCCTGCGCATACAGCGAGCTGTCTCCGCCACTGGTAACCGGGTCTTCGAGCAGGGATTCCTTCGACAATAGCGCCGCCTCGATCAAACCCGGAAAATCCGCGCCGAATTCGGCATCGGCTAGCCGTTGGTTGACGGGATCGACCCGGATGATCTCCACCGGAGATTCGATCACTTCCGGGTTGTTGATCGCGAGCGGTCCGGTGGGGTTATTTCCCGGAACCGGAGGCACCACAATCGGGCCGCCAGTCGAGGGCGGCGGCGGCGGCGGTGGCGGTGGTGGGGGCGGTGGTGGTGATGGTGGCGGCGGTGGTGGGGGCGGCGGTGGCGGTGATGGTGGCGCGTTGTTACAGATGCCTGTGTTGATCACACAATCGTTCAATTCGCTCGCATCGGTGTAGAGCGTGGTCGGCGGGCTTGCCGGGTCATTGTTGAATTCTGCATTGTTGGCAAAGAACAGATCTCCCGTAACATCGGTGAGATTATCAAGTTGTTGGCGGGCATAGGCGAACACATCCAGCTCGCCCGGCGTGATGTTGGAATCTTCGCGCTGACTGATGAAAACCACCCCGCCCTCACCGCTGTCGCCAACGGTCAGGCCGCCCTGCTGCGTCGCGGTCCCGGTGTTGCGGACCAGCAAGGTTTCGGCAACGCCGATGTTAATCCGGTCGGCCTGCACGTAGCCCACGGGATCTTCGCTGCCCGGTGCAGCAGTTTCGAGCTGGGCGTTGCGCCCTGCAAAATTCACATCGGCCTGCAATTGCGCAATCGTCGCTGCATCGGCCACCCAGATGTTGTCGGCCACAAGAATGATAACGCCTTCGGGACGCAGCGCGGGATTGAGAATGCGCAGGGCGCCGGGCGTCACTATCTCGATCCGTTCGCCGGTGGTGATGCCGATTACACCCGTGGTTGTATCGAAAATGCCGAACGTGCCTTCAATCCGGACGATGCCGGTGAGGTCAGGGCCGTTGATCTGAACGCTGGCAAAACCGTTGTCAGTCGGCCCCGAAAGCGTTGCGTCGAACACCAGGATATCAGGTGCATCAGGCCCGGAACTGGAACTGACGCTCGGGCCATTGAACGTGAAATTGGTGTTGCTGAACCGGTTCAGCTCGGCCTCTGTCAGGGTGTAGCCGGGGCCATCCGCCGCCCCGCCCAGCTGCGCTATCTCGTTCGTCTCTAACGAGGTGGCAGTGGCGAACAGCGCCCCTATACGCGCGCCCGGCTCAATCGCGATATCGCGCGAATTCAATTGCAGGAACAGTGCGTTAATGCCCGGAACCGCATCGTCATCGCCGGTAATCGTGATCGTGCGAGGGGTCGTGACAGTGAGATCGGTGTCGAAGGGAGGGCCACCACTAGCCCCGATGACGCCGCCCATGCCCGTTGCGATATTGATGCTGTCGATGGCTTCGAAATTGCCGGTCTGGGCGATGAGAATATCACCGCCAATGGCCTCAATTGCAGGCGTCACTTGATCAAGCGGAACAAGATCGCCCAGCGCTGTTGCCGCAAGATTATCGACCTCGATCGATCCAGACAAAGCCGCGACCAAAAACGAGCCCGCGGTATCGTTTGCTGCCGACCCTGCGGCATTGCCGCTGAGCGTGAGGATTGGCGTGCGGACCAGACTGCTGCCACCTGCCTCCAGCGTCAGGCGCGCCAGACCGGCAATCGACCCCCCCCCTGCGGACGTGAGTGCATCGGCGCTGATGAGGGCGGAAGTATCAGCTGCAATCAGAGAATCGCCCGAAAGGGTCACTTGCGCGCGCACAGCCCCCACAGATCCGCCCGTCGCGCCGAGGGCCGCCGAGTTGGCGGACACGACCAGAATGCCCGTGGTGATCGAAGAATTGGTAAGATCGACGCTCACGACTTCGGAAAATGCATTGCCCGCCACGGTCCCGCTGCCGCCCGTCGATTGGCTGCGGATCGTAAGCGAACCGGCTACCGGTCCGGCGGCAGCAACATTCAGCGAGGTGTCAGTCAACTCAAAGTCCACACCCTGCGCAAGTGCATCCCCGCCTGTCGCCGCATCGCCGCCAAACGCATCGGACGAGATGACGTTGTCGCCTAAAAGAACGATGGTCGAGGGATTGGCGAACAGCGAGACAGAGCCGCTGGTCGCCGCGCCGCCAATGCCGTCTGTATCGTTTGCGTTCCCGCCGGTCGCATTGGCTGAAAGCAGCAATGTCGTACCCTCAATGTCGCTACCCTGGATCAGAACCGATGCGATCCCGCCATCGGCGCTGCCGCCCTGCGCCACACCAAGGCCGCCGAAATTCGACGCATCGACGACAAGGGAGCGTTCTCCCGCCGCGTTGGGGATAAAGGTAATCGTCGCGTTATTGGTTGCGAATTCAGCAGTTCCACCACTGGCGGCGCCGCCGATATTGCCAGCGCCTGCGATCGAGGCGGTGGTCATGACAAGATTGCCCGTCACATTGAGATTGCCGTTGTCCGCTAACAGGTTGTTGATGCCGCCAGTCGCATCACCGCCGCTGCCCAAACCTGCGGCAGCGCCACCGACCCCGCCGGCCCCGCCCGCCGCAAGCTCTACATTCAGAACCCCGCCAGCGACCACGTTGATAGCGCGGTTGCCACCAATTCCGTCTCCGCCATCGGCATCGCCGGTGGTCGTGAGCCCCGATCCACCCACGCCGAGCACGGAGAACTGCGTGCGGCCCATGCTGATCGTGCCGCCATCCGCCGTAATCGTAGCCGATCCGCCAGCCCCCGTTCCGCCAAGGCCTCCGTCGACGACATTGCCGCCAGTGCCGCGGGCCAGAATGCGCAGCAACCCGAGTGGATTATCCGCAGCAGGCGCTGCGGGAAGCGTGATGACGCCGTCTTCGGACGCCGTGATTGTCAGGCTCCCACCCTCACCGCGGCCACCATCAAGGTTCGGCCCAAGGGTGTTGGCGCCTCGCCCATCGGCGGAGAAAATCGCACCGTCGTTGATCGAGTTTCGGCTGTCCAACGGTACATCGTTGCGGATCGTCAGGCTGCTGCCTGTGCCTCTGACTGCAACGTTGAGCGTTCCGCCTGCGCCGACCCCGCCGCTGCCGCCTGAACTGCCCCCGCCTTCGCCTGCAACGGTGAACTGCGCGCTGCCAAAGTCGAATACGCTGCCACTTCGGGCGGTTACATTGACGTTGCCAGCCCTGCCTAGGCCACCGGCAAACCCGGGACCATCGGCGCTGCCGCCAAACCCGTTGGCCAGGACCGACAGATTGCCATCGACCCGGATCGTGCCTGCTTCGTCAATGCCAGCCCTAATGGTTGAACTGCCGCCCTGTCCTGTCGCGCCACCCGATGTGAGCGAACCGCCGCCCGTAGCGCGTGCATCCAGCACCGCATCGCCCGTGACTGACAGGTCGAGGCTGTCGGCGAAAATATGTGTATCTCCTCCGGTCGCGTTTCCGCCAATGCCGGAAAAGCCGAAGCCGCCCTCCGCGCTGGCGATTGCAGCCAGTGATGCCAGCGTGACAGACCCGTTTTGGCCGCCGAGCAATCTGGCCGAACCGCCAAACGCCTCGCCGCCCGAAACTCCGAACCCGCCAGATGCATTGGCTGCGATGGTAAGGCTACCCGCCGTTGCGCTGCCAGCAGAGGTCTCGAACGACGCATCGCCGCCTCGGCCCACGCCGCCATCGCCGGTAAAGTCGCTTGCAGAAAGCCCGTCGCCCCCGCCAAAGCCACCATTTCCGTCGGCCGACAGAACAAGGTCGCTCAACTCTGCTACGCCCAGGCCGACCGAGCCGTCGAGGTCTTGAAACAGCGACAATCCGGCACTTGCCGTTCCGCCAATCCCCTCGCCACCGGCACCGCCCATGCCGGGTGACAGTGAGTCGCCGCCGTCGCCGCCGTTGCCAGTCGCCTCGACGACGGAAGAGCCACCAACCCGAACAGTGCCATTGTCGGCCCCGGCTAACAGACGCGCACCTGCACGAATTTCAGGAAACGCGGCATTATTGAAAACGTTGTCGCCGCCGCGCCCCGACCCGCCGTTACCGGCTGGCACGCTTGTCGATCCCGCACCGCCCTTGCCGCCAGTTCCGTTTGCAATGAGCGCGACACCGGCACCGATCAAGATTTCGGCTGCCTGCGTCAAAGTGCCTTCGGCCTCCAACCGTGCGGTCCCGCCAACGCCATTTCCGCCCGCGCCGCCTTCGCCAAAGGCAGCGGCACCGCCAATGGCTTCGGCAAAGGCAGAGACACCGCCTGCAACAATCAATTGGCCAATGCCGACCCGCGCGCTCGCAAGACCGCCCGCGGCGCTACCTCCAATTGTACCGTTGCCGCCTATGGCGCCCGCATTCGCGCGGAGATCACCGGCAACACTTATCGTCCCGTTACCTTCGACAACGGCCTGCGCACCGCCGCCAACGCTGCTCCCACCGGTGCCCAGATCATTGTCTCCACCAACAGCAATCGCGAGAAGGGTGAGGTCGCCGCCGATGGTAATCGTATTCGGACCATCGACAGAAACTTGCACCACGCCGCCTTGTGCCGGAGCGCCATCGCCGCTGAAACTCGACAAACGAGCGGTTGCGTTGGCGCTGAGCGATACGGCGGCTTCGGTCGTAATTGTTCCGCCTGTATCTTCCACAGCGATCCGCGAGGAACCGCCAATCGCGTCCGAAGGCGTCAATCCAAACAGCCCCGATCCCGTCGCACCCAGGGCATCGGCAGTGACTGTGGTAATCCCGCGAAGGGTTATATCGCCCCCGTTGGAAGACAGGATTTCGGCAGATCCGGCGCGCGCTTCGGCGCCGGTTGAAACGCCGCTGTCTGCGATCCCGACTGCATCGGCTGAAACATCGATATTGCCGGTAACGTCGATGAAGCCTGCATCGGCACGCACGATTGATTGGCCGCCATTCACCGAACCGGCAAAGCCGCTGCCATTGTCCAGTCCGCCGAATGCGTTCGATGTAACCCGCGCGTCGCCCGCAATATTTATCGCACCACTCTCGAATGCCGAAACAGCGGCAAATCCGCCCTGGGCATTGATCACGGTGGGGTCTGAGAAACTGGAGCCTTGCACGCCAAATGCCCGCGCGGAAACCAGCACGTCGCCTGAGACATCGAATGTGTTGCCATTGGCCGCAGCGACCTCGGCAATATTGCGTCCCACCACCAGCAGGTTGCCATCTACCGAGCTGTCGCCATTGATGGCTCCCACACGCACCTCATCACTGGCGATCGCCAAAACGCTGCTGGTCGCGGCGAAATCGTTGAGCGATATTCCGCCTTCGGCCAGGCTGTTGAACGGATCATCGGGTTGAGCGAATACCGCGCCGATGCCCTCTGATATCGAGCCATTCTGAACCACGCGGCCTTGCACATCGTAATTGGCCGAAAGGATGATCTCGCCATTGACGATCCCTGCACTGGCTGCCGGGTCAAAGCCAAGATTGCCGCTGAAGATCATGGTGATCGGGTCGGCAACCGCTTTCGCAACGGCATAGATCAGGTGATTATCACCCGCGCCAGTGCTGGAGGGACCGCCCACATTGCCATCGATCTCGATCGGCGTGGTAACCAAGCTTCCAACCGGTATCTGAATGTCGAACAGGCCGTTCGCCAGCGTCAGGTTGACCACATCGGCCCCGACAAAGGCCTGACTGCCATTGACCCGCGAGGTGCCGCTCATCTGCACGCGCGGAGCGGCGGCGATGAAGAACGAGCCCTCGCCAAGGGCGTTGATCTGCGCATTGGCGCTGATCGTGACTGCTGCCGAACCGCCGGTCGAATTGAAATTGCCCAGTTGCAGCGTGCCGCCGCTCAGCGCGAAATTGTTGAACGAGGATAGATCTGGCTCGATCGCGGTGAGAATAAGGCTGCCGACATCGAACACTGCAGAAGATCCCACGAGGATTCCAGTGGGCGAATAGAACGCAATTGTCCCTCCGGTGACAGCCGCGTTCGCGTCGATATATCGCGAGACAACCCGCCCGTTTATCACGGCAATATCGCCGTTGCTGGTCGGTAGAATCCGATTAAGCACCGCGAAATCGGGCGACCCGCCCGAGCTTTCGAAAGTCACCACATTATTGGTCGGCAGAAAATCGAGCGCGTTTCCTGTTTGGCCGAGCACCGGCGTCCAGTCGATGACGGTGACCTGAGTATCGAGGAAGATCGTTTCGGAGTTCGGCCCGGTGTTGGAACGAAACGCACCACCCTGCACCACCGTCTCGTTCGCCTGAATGGCCTGCGCCCGCGCACGCTCTGGTGCCAATGTAAGCGCCATTGCAATTGCCATCGGACCGCAGCCCAGCATCAGTTGCGCACGGTTTGTGGTCAGACGGGCCATTTCAAAATCTCCACGGGAACAGTCGGGCGGTGAGCGAGAACATCACCCTCACATCGCCCCGGCGAAGCGCGAGGTCGGGTGTCTCCAGCGGAACCGCAATCGTGAAATCGCCTTGCATCCGGTCACCCCAGACAGCGCGGACCCCTCCGCCTGCCGACCACAGCCGATCAGGGTTGAACGCGCGGCGGCTGGGGTCTTCATTCCATGCAAATGCGACATCGGTGAAAACATACGGCTGAAAGGCGACCGCATCGACATCGTCAGGCGCGAGCGAGCCGTATCGCACCTCGAATGTGGAGCCGACGCCGCTATCACCAAGCACCGCTCCCGGATCAAAGCCGCGCCCGATCGAGAAACTGCCGGCGGCAAACTCCTCGAATGCTGGGAGTGGATCATTGCTCACCTGCGCCTGCACTTCGAGCGCAAAGGTCAACAGCGGAGTCGGGCGGTACTCGGCTCCAAAATCGTAACGCAGCAAAAACGGGGTCGGGTCGGCCTCGATCCGGCTCGGCGCGGCTGCGCCCCCGGCCACGCAGGCCAGCAGGTTGGGGCGGCAGTCCGGACTTGATGAAAGGATCCCAATGCCCTGGCGCACTTGCGCGCCGTAACGCAGGCGAAACTTCGGCTCGAACGGGGTGTAGCCGTCCATCCGCTGCACGCTGGCGCGATCGGTCTGTTCCCCGCTGATCCCCACAAACAAAATGCGGACCCGGTCTCTTGCCAGTGCAAAAGCATTCACATCGACATTCTGATCGACGATATCCAGCCCGAACTCGGCAAATGCGCTGGACTGGCGCGTGCGCTGAACCGGGTAGCTCGCAAACACGCTGCCGATCACGCTTTCCGATGTGATATCGAGCCCGGCCAGACCGTTGTCGGGGTCGGTCGTCGAATAGGTCAGCGATCCGCCCAGCCGCAGCCCCTCGCCTCCGACCGCGAAATCGTGACCGACGCGAAACGTCTGCTGCTCTGCAAATTCCAGCGTGCTGAAGGCTGTGACAAAAGTGCGGTCGCCAAGCCCGGTGATGTCGTAAATCTCGCCCTGCACGGTGCCACCAAACCGGCCAATCGCGCTTGATCCGAGGTTCTGGATATTCGCAAACACCGCCCCGCGTTGACGGATAACGGCGATTTCGCCGGTAAGCTCGCCTGGCTCGCCATCCGCCTTGGGTCGCAGTGACAGGCGCACATTCAAGCCCGGCAGATCGTCTGCCAGCAGCAGATATCGCTCCGCCTCGTTGGTGTTGAAGACTTCCTGCCCGGTCAGTTTTTGCAAGTAGCGCGCAACCAACGCCTCCGACGGCCCAGCCTCGCCGCGCACGCGCACCGATGTCAACCGCCCGAAGACGACGCGAAAATCGGCGATGCCGTCGGCGAGGTTTTGCTCGGGAATTTCAACCGTCGCGAGATAGCCTTGCCCGCGCAGGATGCTGTTGGCCCCGGCCCGCACATCGCACAGCACGGACAATGGCAGTTCGCGCCCGACATAACCGCGAAACGCATCGTTGAGAGAGAGGCCCGGCACCTTTTCAAGCCCGCCGAATTCCGCGCCCTTCAGCGTGAGTTTGATGTCGGCATATTCGGCCCGATCCAGCGCGCATGGCGCCCTTTCAAACCCGCCATCAATGGTCAGCGTCGTCTGTCGCTTTTGCTGCCTGAGGGTCGGCGGGATCAGTTCTGTGCGGTTGGGCGGCGCAACCTGCGACGAGTTTGGAGGGGTGACGGCTTGCTGCGTCGTCTGCCCTTGTGCAATCGCCGGGACCGAAGGAAGCAACAATGCCGAAGAACCGGCTATGCCGACGGTACGCAGGATTGAGGACAGGTTGAATTCAAACGCCAATCGGCCAGAGCGAGCAGCGGTTATGCCAGCAACGCCGCCCCCGCGAAGGCCTGTGGCCGCGCTAATGGACCCGTGACTCGGATAATCCAGATGAAATTGTGCGATCGCCAAAGCTGCCCCCCCATTGGCCTGCAATTATCGATGTGAAATCGAAGCCCTCTTGCCCTCTACCCCTGTGCGCCCCCACATTGCGCGCCAGCAGGCAATCAGACGCCGCTTGTGCGGCTATTTTTACGTTATCAGGGCGACCCAAGATACAATTTCGTTTCTACAGCTATCGACTGCCATGACAAGCGCGCATCGCCCGACTAGCCGCGTGTTCGGACACATTGTCGCGTTTGAACAAGGACGTCGTCCAACGGCCGTAATGGTACGCTTTCAGCCTCGCGATCGACTGCTCGATTCCCATGATTTTTCGACGTTTTTATGCTCCATGCGGTTGCGTATCACTCTATCAGGACGAATGGCGCCCATATTTCGGACCGCTGGCATCCCCGAAAAAAGGCTGCATTCCTCGCACACTGACCGCATGGCCTATTGCAGCACGATGCGTTTCCCTGTCGCCTCGTCGCGAGTGACGAACAGAATGGATGCTCCGTCATGGGCTAGGGCAACCGCCATCGCCGCGCCCGAGGGCGCCGCAATGGGACCAGAAAAAGACGACGGCTTGAGCGGGAACTGCGAACACCCGCGCAAGGCGGGCGCTCGCTGGCCCCTCAACGCACGCGTGAGGGCGCGATCAGGACCGCATTGGCGATCAGCAGGTCCAGCCCATCCAGATAGGCGCGCAGGGACGGATCGTGGGCAAACCCGATGGTCAGCCCGTCGCCGGTCGGCTGCGCCATAAGATACGGCTTGAACGCCAGCTGCCGCTTGTTCTGATCCCAGACATACCCGCTGGCGATTAGACTATCGCTTGCGGCAAAGCGCAGCGCATTGATCCCGTTTGCCCGGTCCAGCGGGGTGTAGACGGCAGAGCCACCGGCGTTCACCACCGCGCCATCGTCATAGCCTGCCGACAGGAAGCTTTCGCGATCCGCCACAGTGTTCAGCAGCGCGCCCGGCAACGTATCGGGCAAGGCACGCTGATCCTGAATTGCAGCGCGATATTCCGCCTCGCTCACGATTTCAGTCGCTTCGGCAAGGTCGCTGTCCTTCTTTTCATCGGCGCTCGACGGCTCGCGACCCAACGCCGCTTCGCGCGTGACGGCGAGCAGCGGATTATCACCGCTGGTGAAATCGGCGAGGCTGTCCCCCACCGCGACGAGCACCCCGCCGCGTTCCACAAAGCTGCGCAGTTTGCGCATTCCGCCAGCGCCCAGCGCATCGGCGGGGGAACCATCTGGCACCAGTACCACATCGTAATCCGTCAGGTCCGCGCGGGCAAAGCGGCTCGTGCGGATCGGCGTAACGGGAAGGCCGATGCGCTGTTCCAGCACATAGCGCAGCGCGCCTGCGCTCAGTTGCGAGACGCCTTCGTCCCAGACAATCGCGACCTTGGGCAAGCCAAGCCGCTTGAAACTCTCACTGCCCAGGTTTGGCCCGTTATCGACCCAGCCGGAAGTCAGCCGCACCGTCCCTGCACCAATCTCGCGTGAGAGTTGCTCGACCCGGGCCAGCGCATCGGCGGGGTTGCCGCCGGCCGGAAAGACCACCGTTCCACGCGGGAAATTGCGCCCGCCTGCGGTGAAGGCCTTGTCCGTGACGCGGCCCGCCAGCCCTTCGCGCAGCGCCAGCGTGACCAGCCGCGCCTGCCCGCTATCGGTCCACGGCACAGCAATCCCGAAATCGCCCGATCCGCCGGAAACCGGCTCAATCGGCGCATCTGCCGCCAGCGTCGCCCCGCTGGCCGACCCGCACACCGACACATCGACTCCCGACATCAGCCCTACCGACCACGCGGTCACATCATACAATTCGTGCGGCAAGTCCTCGCCCCGGCGGCGTTCCTGTTCCGCAAGGAAATCGCGCGGCAAATCGGTGTTGCGATCCAGCAGGCTGCGCACCAATCGCGCGGCGGGCTGCGCCTGCGGCACCGCGAGATACCCTGCAGGATAGGAGCGCCCGCAGACATTTGCCGGACCATCCTGACGCATAACATTTATGCCTTGGGCAACCAGCCTGCGCCCAAGGCTTTCGGCATTCCAGCGGCGTTTCGACAGGTCGATCACATAGCTGGCGTTGCCCGCTGCGCCGCTTGCGTTGGCGCTGCGGTAGGCGGCAAAATCGGAAAGGAACCGGTGGGCATTCTGCGCCACTGCCTCTGCCGTGGCAAAGCTGGCCATGAAGTGATTGCGAACCCCGTCGCCATAAGTGAGAATGGTGCCATCGCGCCGTTCGAATACGAGGCCGCGCGCCGATCCCTGCTCATAAGTGCTGCCGATTGCGCCTTGATGCGCGTTCCACGTATCGCCGTAACCGGGGTAGAACAGATCATAGACCTCGCGGGTGAAATACGGCTCTCCCATTCGGTCGAAATAGGCCGCGTTGTTGCGCCCAATCAATTCATAGGCGCGGCGCTGTGCAGCGGTGATGTTGGGGTTGATCGGATCGGCGGCAGGGCTGAAGAAATATGTGTTGTCCCCGCCCATTTCGTGCAGATCGACCACGACCACCGGGTTCCAGGCGCGGATTGCAGCGACCTTGCCGCGCGTTTCGGGCTGGCTGAGTGTGAACCAGTCACGGTTGAGATCGAACATATAGTGATTGACGCGCCCGCTGGGCCACGGCTCGTCATGCTCGGCGGACTGGCGATCTGCCGACGGAACGATGCCTGTCGCGGCCTGAAACCGGTCGACAAAGCGAGCGCGCCCATCGGGGTTCTGCATCGGATCGATAACGACGATTGTTTCGCGCATGATCTGCGCGGCGCGCGCATCGCCGGTTGCCGCCAGCAGGTGGTACGCCATCATCAAGGCGGCATCGGTCGATGAAATTTCGTTACCGTGCACGCCATAGGTCAGCCAGGTCACGGGCAGCGCCGCACCATTGCCCGCGCGCCCGGCTGCGATGGTGGCGAGATCGGCCTGAACGTCGCCCAGCCGCGCCATGTTTTCGGGCGCAGTAAGGATCACGTAATTGAGCGGGCGACCTTCCCATGTTTTGGCATACTGGACGATCCGCATCCGGTCGGGCGCAGCATCGGCCAGCGCGCGCAGATAGGTCAGCGCATCCGAGGGCGAGGTAATCTGTTCGCCGGGCGCATGGCCCACGGTCTGCGTCAGGGTCGGAATGGCCGGGTCGAATTGCGCCTCAAGAAAACTTTGCGCCTGCGCCGGCGAAAATGGCACGGCAACACACCAAAGCGCGGCCAGACCTGCGGCCATGCGCCCGAAAAACCGACCCTGCATTGCTCAAACCCCGTGTTTTACTCGCTAAGCCGCCAGCCTTCCGCGAAGAGTGCGCAATGGTCAAGTGTTCGCACACGGGTGAACGATCCAAGCCTTCAGGAAAAGGTCAGCGCGATCAGCCGAATGCCCAAACCCGTTGCGACCAGCATCACGATGCCGCCTGCGATATTGGCGCGCCAGCCATTGGCATATTGGCCCAAAATCGCGCTCTGGTTCATCGCATACAGCAGAAATCCCGCAAGGATCGGCAACAGCAGGCCGTTGGCGAATTGCGCCGCCAGAATTACCTCGACCGGGCGGATACCGGCCAGCGACAGCCCTGCGCCGATCATGACCACACTGATGGCAATGGCGCGGAAGACGAGCGATTTCTGGCCTGCGTCCAGCCGCAATATCTCCGTCATCGCAAACGCCGTCGCCAGCGGCGCGGTGATCGCGCTTGTCAATCCGGCGGCGAACAGCCCGATGCCGAGCAGGTATTTTGAGAACGGCCCGAAAAGCGGCTCAAACTGCAGCGCCATGTCGCCCGCGCTTTCGACCGCGATGCCGCTAGCAAACAGGCTGGCGGCGGCAGTGGAGGCAATCAGGATCGCGAGCAAACCGCCCAGCCCGATGGCGATACCGGTATCCGCTCGCACCGCGCCAAGGTCTTGCGGACTGGACCATTTGCGGCTGACGGCAGAAGCGTGGAGGAACAGATTGTAAGGCACAACCGTGGTCCCGATCAGCGCGATCACCGTCAACAGCGCGCCGTCGGGAATGGTCGGGGTGACCAGCCCGGCAAACATCTGCGACAGATCGGGGCGGACAATCGCGAAGGTGGCGACGAATGCCGCTGCCATAATGATTACCAGCGCCAGCAGCGCGCGCTCTATCGCGGCATAACTGCCCAGTATCAGTAACGCAGCCGCCAGCGCGGCGATGGTGAGCACGCTGGCGGTGAACACTGCCGTACTCTCCCCCCCAATCGCCGCAATGCCCAACGCCGCGCCCGAAAGATTGCCCGCTTCATAAGCGGCATTGCCGCCATAAAGCGCCAATCCCACGAGCACGATCAGCGGCCAGCGCCACAAGGACGCAGCGAACAGATCGGCAAGGTTCGCGCCAAGCCCCTTTTGCGTGATGAGGCCAAGGCGCGCCGACATTTCCTGCAATGCAATCGTGGCAAACGTCGCAAACAACAGCGCCCACAACAGCGTATAGCCGTGAACCGCCCCGGCCAGCGTGCAGGCGGTAACGGTGCCCGGCCCGATGAATGCTGCGGTCACCAGCGCGCCCGGCCCCAGATTGCGAAATTTTGATATCATCGACGATTTTCCACCCGCTCTTCTACCGCGCCAAAACCGCCGCCGGTGGGGGTGCGGATCACGATGGCATCGCCCGGCTGCACCTGTGCCTCCCCGCATCCGCCCAGGTTTTCGACGCTGCCATCAGCGCGCACGATGCTGTTTTCGCCCAACCGCCCGTCCTCCCCGCCCAGCAGTCCCGGGCAAGCCACGCGGCGATGGTCGGAGAGAATCGCGCATTCCATCGCCTCGCGGAAACGGATGCGGCGCGTCACGCCATCGCCCGCATTCCAGCGCCCGCGCCCGCCCGATCCCCTATCAATGCCGAAATGGTCGAGCACCACGGGAAACCGCGCCTCAAGCACTTCGGGATCGGTCATCCGCGTGTTTGTCATGTGGGTGTGCACTGCCGCCGCGCCGTCAAAACCCTGCCCGTGGAACCCGATCCCGGCCGGCGCGCCCGAACAGATCGTCTCGTAGTATTGCACGCGATCATTGCCGAACGTGAGGTTGTTCATGGTGCCCTGCGCCGTGCCCAGCCGCCCCAGCGCGGCAAATAGCGCATCGGTAACAGCCTGGCTCGTTTCGACATTGCCCGCGACCACGGCGGCGGGATAGCGCGGATTGAGCATCGATCCTTCGGGAACCACCACCTCCAGCGGGCGCATGCACCCTGCGTTCAAGGGGATATCATCCGCGACAAGACAGCGGATCACATACAACACCGCCGCGCGCGTAACTGCGGCGGGCGCGTTGAATGCGCTGTGCTGTTGATCACTGGTGCCGGTAAAGTCGATCCGCGCGGTCTGCGCCTGCCGGTCGATAGACACCGCCACCTGCACCTGAGCGCCGGAATCGAGCGCCAGCGTAAACGCCCCGTCATCCAGCCGGGAAAGCGCGGTGCGCACGGCGGCGGCCGCGTTGTCCTGGATGTGGCCCATATACGCCTGCACTGTGTCCAGCCCGAATTGCTCGGCCAGCTTTTTCAGTTCGTTTGCCCCTGCGGTGTTGGCGGCGATCTGCGCCATAAGATCAGCGATGTTCTGCGGGATGTTGCGCGCCGGATAGGGTCCGCTGCCCAAAGCGGCCTCAATCCGGTCGGTCATGAAAACGCCGCCTTCGACCAGCTTGATATTGTCGAGCAGCACGCCTTCTTCGTGGATGGTGCGCCCACGCGGGCTCATGGAGCCGGGGGAAATGCCGCCCACATCCTCGTGATGCGCGCGGCTGGCGACGAAGAACAGCATGTGCTCTCCATCATCGCCAAACACCGGAGATACCACGGTGATATCGGGCAGGTGCGATCCGCCCCGGTGCGGATTGTTCTGGACGAAGGCATCGCCGCGTCCGATCGAATGCCCACTGGCGAGGATCGACTTCACGCTTTCATCCATCGACCCAAGGTGCACCGGCACGTGCGGAGCGTTGGCAACCAGATTGCCTGTGGCATCGAAGATCGCGCACGAGAAATCGAGCCGTTCCTTGACGTTCACCGATTGCGATGTGTTGCGCAGGATGATGCCCATCTGCTCGGCAATGGACATGTATCGATTGTTGAACAGTTCCAGCGTGACCGGATCGGCAATCGCGGGATCGGGTGCCCGCTCCGACCTGCGTTGTTGTGCGGTCAGGATCAGGTGGCCGAGCAGGTTCACCGTGCCTGTCCAGCCTGGTTCGATCACAATGGTGCCATTGGGCTCGGCAATTATCGCCGGGCCCGCGACCGTATGCCCCGGCCCGAGAGTGGATATGTCGAACACGGGAGCATCACGCCATTCGTCGCCGCTGTAAAAACGGGTTTGCGCGATCGGTTCGGGCGAGCGGTCGACAGGCGCGGCGGGCTGTTCTTGCATGACATTGCCGCCGGCGCTGGCCTCCACGATCAGGGTGTCGAGGATGATCGGCTTTTCACTTGCCGTAAAGCCGTATTGGCGGTGATGCGCGGCCTCGAAAGCGGCCTTCATGGTATCTGCATCGGCCAGCGGCACGGTCAAGACGGTATCAGTCCGGCGATAGCGCAGCAGGGCGGCTGCGCGTGTGGAGATGTCTTCGCCGCGCGCGCCCTGCTCGGTCAGATCATCGCGGCATAGCGCTTCGAGCCGCTCGACCTCACTCGCCAGATCGCTTTCCAGACCGGGTCCCAATGCACGCTCAATCACCGCCTGCCGCTCGGCACTTAACGCGGCCAAGCCCATGCCATAGGCAGACAAAACGCCAGACAGCGGATGCAGCAGGATCTGCCCTATCCCAAGCCGCTCCGCCACGAGGCAGGCGTGCTGTCCGCCTGCGCCGCCAAAACAGTTGAGCACATAGCCCGCCACATCGTGCCCGCGCGCAAGACTGACCTGCCTGATCGCCTGCGCCATGTGTTCAACTGCGATGTCGAGAAACCCTTGCGCCACGGCCTCAGGCGATCGCCCATCGCCGATCTCATCAGCCAGCGCGGCAAACCCGGCGCGTGCGGCCTCTGTATCAAGCGGCTGGTCCTGTTCCGGACCGAATATTGCGGGGAAGAACCGCGGATCAAGCTTTCCCAGCGCCGCGTTGATATCTGTCACCGCCAACGGCCCGTCGCGCCGGTAACACGCCGGGCCGGGGTCCGCGCCCGCCGATAGCGGGCCGACACGCAGGCGTGTCCCGTCATAGCGCAGCAGCGACCCCCCGCCCGCCGCGACCGTGTGGATATCGAGCATCGGCACGCGCATCGCGGTGCCTGCAACTTCACTTTCATACACCTTTTCCAGCGAGCCCGCGTAATGCGATACATCGGTGGATGTGCCGCCCATGTCGAAACCGATAACCTTGTCGAATCCTGCCGCTTTTGCGGTTGCAACGCAGCCAACGATCCCGCCCGCAGGCCCGGACAGGATCGCATCGCGCCCGCGAAAATGCGCCGCATCGGTCAGCCCGCCCGAAGACTGCATGAACAGCAATTGCCCCGGCGCGCGGGCGTGGCCCAGCGCAGCCTCCACCTGATCGACATAGCCGCGCAGCACCGGCGTAAGATAGGCATCGACCACGGTGGTCTGCCCGCGCGGCACGATCTTGCTAAGCGGGCTGACATCGTGACTGGCGGAAATCTGGGTGAAGCCGATTGCCCGCGCGATCTGTGCCACCGCGCGTTCGTGTTCGGAATATTTGTAGGCATGCATCAGCGCAATCGCGACCGCGCGATACCCATCATCGAACGCCCCCTGCAACCGCTCGCGCGCGCTGCCTTTGTCCAACGCGCATTCCACCATGCCATCGGCCAGAACCCGCTCATCGATCTCGATTGCATGCGAATACAACACATCGCGCTTCGCAATGTTGAGCGCAAATGTGCGGGGGCGGGCCTGATGCCCGATCTCGATCGCATCGCGCAGGCCCTGCGTAATCGCCAGCAAGGTCGGCTCGCCTGCGCGCTCCAGCAGGGCATTGGTCGCGACCGTGGTGCCCATCTTGATCGCGGCAATGGTGTCCACTGGCAGCGGATCGTCCGCTCCAACGCCAAGGATTACGCGGATGCCGTGGATCGCGGCATCGGCATAGCTTTCAGGATTTTCGGAGAGATATTTGCGCGTCGTCAGCGTCCCATCGGGCGCGCGCGCAACGATATCGGTAAAGGTACCGCCGCGGTCGATCCAGAATTGCCAGCCATCGGCGGCACGTTCAACAATCTGGGCAGCGTTTTGCGTCATTGAATACCCGACTGACGCGGCAGGTGGGCCGGGTCAAGTGACGCAATCACAAGACCCGGCCTTCCCAATCTTCGCGCCGGATAATTACGCCAGCGCGATGTGGCGCTTCATATGGTGATCGACATTGCCGAACTCGGAATCGAAGATCGTCAGTCGCTTGAAGTAATGGCCGATGGCGTATTCATCGGTCACCCCATTGCCGCCGTGGATCTGCACCGCTTCCTGCCCGATCAACCGCGCAGCCTGGCCGATCCGCACCTTGGCCGCCGAAACCGCACGCTTGCGCTCGGTCTCTTCGGCATCCAGCCGCAGGGTTGCCAGATAGGTCAGCGAGACCGACTGTTCGTATTCGGTGTACATGTCGACCATGCGGTGTTGCAGCACCTGAAACGAACCGATCGGCACGCCGAACTGCTTGCGCTGGCGCGAATATTCAACCGTCATGGTGTTGGCAACCTTCATCGCGCCGCACGCCTCTGCGCACAGCGCGGCGATGGCTTCATCGGTCACCCGCTCGATCAGCGGCAGGCCTGCGCCTTCTTCCCCGATCAGCGCGTCTGCGGGGATCGAGACATTCTCGAAATAGACCTCGGACGCGCGGCGACCGTCGACCGTTTCATAATCGCGCGTGACCACGCCGTTGGCTGATTTGTCGACCACGAACACGCTGATACCTTCGTGGTCGCGCCGCTCTCCGCCGGTGCGCGCGGTGACGATCAGGTGGCTGGCCCACGGCGCGCCGATGACAACCGCCTTGTGACCGTTGAGCACATAGCCCGACCCGTCCTTCTTCGCGGTGGTTTCCAGATCGGCGTAATCGTATCGCCCACGCGGTTCGGCATAGGCGAAGGCGAATACGCGGCTGCCATCGACAATCGCGCCGATATGCTCTTCCCTCTGGGCGGCGGTACCGGCGTGTTTCAGAAACCCGCCTGCGCACACGACGGAGGGGACGAACGGTTCGACCACCAGGCCCTGGCCGAATTCCTCCATCACGATCATCGCATCGACCGCGCCGCCGCCAAAACCGCCGTCTTCCTCGCTGAAGGGCATGCCAAGGATACCCAGTTCAGCCAGTTGCGCCCACACTTCGGGCCGCCATCCCGCATCGCTGGCAATTGCCGCGCGGCGGGTTTCCCAGTCATATTGCTCTCGCACCATGCGCGTCAGACCGTCGCGCACCATTTCCTGTTCTTCGGTAAAATTGAAGTCCACTAATTCTCTCCGATGTCGCTCTTTGCCTTACAGGCCGAGGATCATTTTCGTTATGATGTTGCGCTGGATTTCGTTCGATCCGCCATAGATCGAGGTTTTGCGCATATTGAAATAGGTCGCTGCGGCGTGCTGGGCATATTCAGGCCCAACTGGATACTGGTTCGACCCGGCATCGCCCGGAACGTGCGCGATGTTGCCATAAAGTGGCGTGCCGTAACTGCCGACAGCTTCCAGCGTCAATTCGGTCAGGCGCTGCTGGATTTCGGTGCCCTTGATCTTGAGGATGGAGCTTTCCGGCCCCGGCCCCTTGCCCGCCTGTTCGCCCGCAAGCGTGCGCAATTCGGTGATTTCCAGCGCGGCCAGATCAATCTCAAGCTGGCTTACCTTGCGCGCAAAATCGAAATCCTGGATCAGCGGCTGACCATCGAGCGATTCAACCGCCGCAATCTCGCGCAGCTTTTCAACGCCGCGTTTCGAGCGGGCGACGCCGGCGATCCCGCTGCGTTCATGCGCCAGCAGGAACTTGGCATAGGTCCAGCCCTTGTTCTCCACACCCACGAGGTTCTCGACCGGGACGCGCACATCGGTCAGCCACGTCTCGTTGACCTCGTATCCGCCATCGAGCAGTTTAATCGGGCGCACTTCAACGCCCGGAGACTTCATGTCGATGAGGATGAAGCTGATGCCTTCCTGCGGCTTTGCAGCGTCAGGATCGGTGCGGCACAGGAAGAAACCCCAGTCGGCGTGCTGCGCCAGAGTGGTCCAGGTTTTTTGCCCGTTGATGACGTAATGATCTCCGTCACGAACAGCTGTGGTCTTGAGGCTGGCGAGATCTGAACCCGCGCCCGGTTCCGAATAACCCTGGCACCACCACACATCGCCGCTGCGAATTCCGGGCAGGTGCTGTGCCTTTTGCGCCTCGTTGCCAAAGGTGTAGATCACCGGGCCGACCATCGAGACGCCGAACGGCAGCGGCATGAAGGTGTTTGCCCGCGCGTTCTCTTCCGACCAGATATAGCGTTGCGTCGGCGTCCAGCCGGTGCCGCCATATTCGACCGGCCATGCCGGAACCGACCAGCCCTTTTCCCCCAGAACCTTGTGCCAGGCAACCATGTCTTCGGGCGACATATCCTCGCGCATGCCGAAATCGCCAAGGTGCGAAGGATGATTTTCAGCTATGAAGGTGCGCACCTCTTCGCGAAATGCCCGTTCTTCGGGTGTGAATTCCAGGTTCATGTGTGAAGGCTCCCAAGGGTTGTGATTTGCTACTCACCCTATTGTCATGGGCAAGCCTGCGCTGAAAGCTGAAAAAACTCAAAATTGCCCGCAAGCCATGCAAGTGGCCCGCAGTCTTCCTGCAAAATAGCCGATCGTCAGAGTGCCCGAAATCTGGATGTGGGCGGCGCAGCGAAATCAGTCTAACGCTCATGGTCATGGAATTTCGCAACTTCGATATCAGCCGCTTCCTTCAGGAAAGCTGGCAGAAGAAACCACTTCTGATCAGGAACCCGTGGGCCTCCTGGAGCAATCCGCTTGAGCCTGACGAACTTGCCGGGCTTGCCTGCATCGACGATGTCGAATCCCGCTTGATCCGGCAAAGCGCCGACAATCTGGAACTCGAACACGGGCCCTTGCCGGAAGACCGCTTCAGCCAGCTTGGCAGAGACCCCTGGACGCTGCTTGTGCAGGCGGTCGATCACCATGCTCCCGCTGTAGCAGCGCTGCTCGAACCGTTTCGCTTCATTCCCAACTGGCGCATCGATGATGTGATGGTCAGCTACGCGGTCGAAGGTGGCGGGGTCGGTCCGCATTTTGATCAGTACGATGTCTTTCTGGTTCAGGGCCTTGGTCGGCGGTGCTGGCAGATCGGTGGCCAATGCGATCATGCGACCGAACTGTTGCCGCGAGACGATCTGCGACTGCTGGCGAACTTCCAGCCAACGGACGAATGGATCCTGGAGCCGGGCGACATCCTCTATGTTCCCCCGCGCTTTGCCCACAACGGTATAGCGGTGAGCGACGACTGCATGACCTATTCGATCGGCTTTCGTGCGCCATCGCGCGCAGAACTGATTGCGAACTGGTGCGAGAGTATCGTCACCCAGCTTCACGATGATGATCGCTATGCTGATCCCAATCTCGCCGCGCAGCAGAACCCGGGCGAACTTTCTTCCGAAGCGATCGGGCAGCTGCATGCGATGGTTGCCGAAAAAGTACTTGATCGCAGCGCCTTTGCGACATGGTTAGGGCAATTCAACACCCTGCCCAAAAACTCCGACATGGATTGGCAGGCGGAAGAGCCGACCGATCCCGGGCACGTGCGCCTTCTTGCCGCGCGACAAGTTCCGCTGCTGCGCAACCCGGCCAGCCGCTTTTCGTTCATCCGGGAAGGACCGCATGAGGTGTCTTTGTTCGTCGATGGTGAGCGCTTCGAGTGCACCGGCGAAGTGGCGGCGTTCGCCAAGCTTGTCTGTGCGCAGGGCCAATTCATGGTCAGTCCCGAACTGATCGCCCATGAGCCGGTGATGGATTTCATCGTGGAATTGCTCGACCGGGGGAGCATCGCTTTTGATCTTGAGGATTGAGAGCGGTCTGAACCGGCTCATGCCTCCGGCATGGCGGGCATCAGATCTTGATTGAACGCCATTCTCCCGGGGCCAGGCCTTCGAGTGTCCAGTCGCCGATCGACCAGCGCACCAGCCTGAGCGTGGGATAGCCGACAGCGGCGGTCATCCTGCGGACTTGGCGGTTGCGGCCTTCGCGGATCGTCAATTGCAGCCATGTGTCGGGTATGCTCTTGCGCACGCGTATCGGCGGATCGCGGGGCCACAGGTCCGGGTCTGAAATCAGCGCGACCTCGGCCGGACGCGTAGGGCCATCCTTTAGGCGAACACCTTGCCGCAGGTTAGCAAGACTTTGCTCGTCAGGTTGTCCCTCCACTTGGACCAGATACGCCTTGGGCGTCTTGAAGCGCGGGTCAGCGATGCGTGCCTGCAGCCTGCCATCGTCGCACAGCAACAGCAGACCCTCGCTATCGAGATCAAGCCGGCCGGCGGGATAGACGCCAGCCACGTCGATGAAATCGGAAAGTGTCTGCCGATCAGACTGCGCGCCGCGATCGGTGAATTGTGACAGCACCCCATAGGGTTTGTTGAACAGGATCAGCTGCGCCATTTGGTCACGCCCCTTTATGCTGGCCCCTCTAATACTCGCGGTTTCGGCCTAGCATAGTGGTGATTGCTGCGTGCGCTTATGCTTGCAGAAAGACTATTGCGCCGCGCGATTGGAACGCCAGCGGCAGACCGGCGGAAGATGCAATATCAATCGCGAGAGTGGTTGGAGCCGAGATGGTGGCCAATCCTGACAATCCGGCCACCGCAGATTTTTGCACGAGTTCAAAACTGCAACGACTGGTCATCACGGCAAAGCCGTCTCCCGGGTCCATATTCGCACGCGCCAGCGCCCCGATGAGTTTGTCCAAAGCGTTGTGCCGACCCACATCTTCGCGCACGAGCCGCAGCGCGCCATCGCGGGACGCAAAGCCCGCGCCGTGGACTGAAAAATTCTCCCCCTTCATGGGCAGAGAAATAGAACATTCCGCAAACGCGCGTGAAATGGCAGCCACCGTAAGCGGATCACGTTGCCGGTATGGAATGTCCTGCACCACATCCGTCAGCTTTTGAACGCCGCATAGGCCGCAGCCCGAACGGCCTTCGATGGCGCGGGTACCACGCTGACGCATGGCGCTGGCATCGGCAGTAACATCTACACAAAAGCCTGTTTCTGTCGGGATAATCTCGACCGCGCCCAACGCATCAGGATGGTCGAAGTATCCTTCCGCCAGAAGGAACCCGACAGCCATGTCTTCCAGATCGGCTGGGGTTGCCATCATGACGGCGAGCGATTTGAGGTTTACCATGATCGCCACCGGCACTTCGACCGGGAGTTGCCATTCAATCGGTTCAACTGGCGTATCTATCCCGTGCGCTCGGGAATAGCCCGATTGGGTCCGGCTACCTTGTCCCAGTGCGATCCCGGCCATGACTTGCACTGCGTTCATGTTGGAGGGTCGGCCTCAATCCGGACCGGAACGGATTTTGAACCAGGCGTTTTCGAAAGCTGATCGTAATGGGTTATAGGGACCAGCACGTTGCACTCAGGATAATACGACGCAACCGTCCCCCGGGGGATCTTATACGCGGTCAGCGTGAGCCCCCCGAGACGGCGATCGTGTCCGTCATCGACATCGGTGACCAATCGCACGATCTGGCCATCGGCAAGACCGGCGTCGGCGATATCCTCCGGGTTCATCAACAGCACGTCGCGCGTTCCCTCGATCCCGCGGAACCGATCTGAATAGCCATAAATCGTTGTGTTGAACTGGTCGTT
>JBBRVR010000008.1:0-56535 GCA_038246695.1 Sphingomonadales bacterium | reverse complement strand
TTGTCGAGCTCCAGCGTCTCGATCAGGTCGCTGTTCCAGATCAGCGACTTGTCGGTGACGTGGATGTCTTCCATCCGCTTGTTCTGTTCGGCGAGGATCTTCACCCCTTCGTCCATCAGCGCCTGATCGCGGAACACGGCGGCGTGTTTCTGCATCGCCTTTTGCATGTCCGCCCGGATCGCCGCCGTGGGCGAGCCGCCGTTGGCATAACGGAAGTGGTCGAGCCGGCCGAGTGACATGTCGGCGCTGTCTCTCGGCAGTTCTGCCTGGCTTGCCCCGGCAACCACGTTCTCCTTGAGATGCAGGCCGGTTGCACGGCCAAACACCACGAGATCAATGAGCGAATTGGAGCCAAGGCGGTTCGCCCCGTGCACCGAAACGCACGCCGCCTCGCCCACGGCATAGAGGCCGGGGATGACGTGATCGGGATTGCCATCGGGGCCAAGCGTCACAACCTGCCCGTGATAGTTACACGGAATGCCGCCCATGTTGTAATGCACCGTCGGCGTGACCGGCAACGCCTCGCGCGTCAGGTCGACACCGGCGAAGATCTTGCCGCTTTCGGTGATGCCCGGCAGACGTTCTGCCAGCACCTTGGGATCGATATGGTCGAGGTGCAGGTGGATGTGATCGCCACCCTCGCCCACGCCGCGCCCTTCGCGCATTTCAAGCGCCATCGCACGGCTGACGACATCGCGGCTGGCCAGATCCTTGGCCGAGGGGGCATAGCGTTCCATGAACCGCTCGCCCTCGGAATTGGTGAGGTAACCGCCCTCGCCCCGCGCGCCTTCAGTGATGAGCACGCCCGCACCGTAAATGCCGGTCGGGTGGAACTGCACGAACTCCATGTCCTGCAAGGGAAGGCCTGCGCGCAGCACCATGCCGCCGCCATCGCCGGTGCAGGTGTGCGCAGATGTGGCGGTGTAATAGCAGCGGCCATAACCGCCCGTCGCCAGCACGACAGATTGCGCGCGGAACCGGTGGATGGTGCCATCGTCAAGGCACATCGCCATCACGCCGACGCACTTCTTTTCCCCGCCGACATCGGCCATGATGAGATCGAGCGCGAAATATTCGATGAAGAAGTCAGCGTCGTATTTCAGGCTCTGCTGATACAGCGCGTGCAGCATGGCGTGGCCGGTGCGATCGGCGGCGGCGCAGGTGCGCTGCACCGGCGGGCCCGCACCCATGTTCTGCATGTGCCCGCCAAACGGACGCTGGTAGATCGTGCCATCTTCGTTGCGGCTGAACGGAACGCCTGCGTGCTCAAGTTCGTAAACCGCAGCCGGCGCTTCGCGTGCAAGGTATTCGATAGCGTCCTGATCGCCCAGCCAGTCTGACCCCTTTACGGTGTCATACATGTGCCAGGTCCAGTGATCGGGCGTGTTGTTGCCCAAACTCGCCGCGATCCCGCCCTGCGCTGCCACTGTGTGCGAGCGGGTGGGGAAAACCTTGGAAATGTTCGCCGTTTTCAGGCCCGCTTCGGCGGAACCCATCGTCGCGCGCAGGCCAGACCCACCTGCACCCACGACCACCACGTCATACATGTGGTCGATGATCTTGTAAGAACCCTGAAGCTGCGGGCCGGAATCGTTTGCGGGTGCGGTGGCCATTATGCGGAAACTCCAAAAGCTAGGGACGCGACGCTGAAGATCGCGAAGGCACCGCCGCCAAAGGCCGCGATGTTGAGCGCCGAGAGCAGCGCGAATTTCGAACCCGGATTGTGGACGTAATCCTCGATCAGGACGGTCAGGCCCATGCGCGCATGCCAGAATAGGCTGGCGACCAGCAGGGCCATCGCGGTCGCCGACAAAGGCTTGGACAGCCAGCCGGTGACCGTTTCATAGCTGTATTCGTCCAGCAAAAGCAGGCTGACGATAAACCAGCTCATCAGGACAAGGTTGGTGATCGCTGAAAAGCGATGCGAGAGCCAGTGATGCGCGCCGTGATGCGAGGGGCCAAGCCCGCGCACGCGCCCGATAGAAGTGCCGTTACCCATGATGCATCTCCCTCAGCGCAGCAGAATGTAGGCCCAGACCAATACGGTCAGGACGGTTGCGATGATGGGCGACAGCATCGACCACAGGCGGTTGGTATCAAGTTCGTAACCCGCGCCGATATCCAGCACAAAATGGCGCAGCCCGCTCATCATGTGCGTGAAAAATGCCCAGCTGAGGCCAATCATCACGATGTATCCCAATGGCGAGGCTGCCGCCCACACAAACGTCTCATACGCCTCCGGCCCGCTCGCAAGCGCACCCAGCCACCACACCAGCACAGCAAGGCCGACCAGCGCCATGCCGTCTCCGGTCGCGCGGTGCAGGATCGATACCAGCATGTGCGGACCCCACCGCCAGATCTGGAGGTGGGGAGAAAGCGGTCTTTGGGCCATGTTCACTCGTTTTGCTTGTTTGTTCGCGTGGGCTTGATTGCTGACTTCCACTTAGCGCCCCTGTCGCGCGGTGCAAGCGCGTTACACTCGACTCTTCTTGCAAAGTTTCGGATAGAGAGTTGCATGAGTTTCATCCTTCTGACCGGATCGAGCCGCGGAATCGGTGCCGCAACCCACGCCGCGCTGTTGGCGCGCGGACATGATGTGATCGGGCATCAGACCCGTGCAAACATGGAAGGGGTGATCGCCGCCGACTTTCGTGACCCGCTGGCAGCGCACCAATTGTGGGAGGCCGCGCTGGATCAGGCTGGCGGCGAAATTGATGTGCTGATCAACAATGCCGGACTGTTCGAGCCGAACCGGATCGAGAGATCGGACATCGAATGGCTGGACGCGTGGGAGGATACCATGCGCATCAACCTGACCGCCGCCGCACAGCTTTCGCGCTTTGCGGTGCGCCACTGGCAGCAGCGCGGGTGGGGGGGACGCATTGTCCACGTCGCCAGCCGTGCCGCCTATCGCGGGGACAGTCCCGCCCACTGGCACTATGCTGCAGCAAAGGGCGGGATGATCGCGATGCACAAGACTATAGCGCGCGGCTTTGCGGCTGAAGGCATCCTCAGCTTTGCGGTGACGCCAGGCTTTACCGACACATCGATGGCGGGCGATTATCTGGAAACGCGCGGCGGCGCAGGCCTGCTGGCCGACATCCCGCTGGGCCGCGTGGCACAACCGGAGGAGATCGCGAAGGTGATCGAATTTTGTGCACTTGATGCGCCCGCCAGCATGACCGGTGCGGTGATCGACGCGAATGGAGCCAGCTTTGTCCGCTAAGGCTGAGGTGAAACACGCGACCGTGACTAATTCTTGGGCAGTAATGGAGCGATTTTCCCATGCGCCGCGGCGCTGCACACAGATTGGGCAAGTCATGTGGCAAAAGGCTGCCTTTGCGCTATTCATGTTGATGGCGGGTTGCACATCAGTTGCACCGAATTTGCCCAATGCGCCGACGGCTGCTGATACGCATTCAAGCGACCTCGTCCGTTTCTCCGCCGAGTGCGAGGACTGGGACAACTGGGACAAGCCCGCCCGGCCATTTCGCATCCACGCCGATACCTATTACGTCGGGACATGCGGCATTTCCGCGATCCTGATGGTGGATGGCGACGGGCTGGTGTTGATCGACAGCGGCACCGAAGCTGGCTCAGCGGTCGTGGAAAGCAATATCGCGGCGCTCGGCCATACGATTACCGATGTGAAAGCGATCCTGACCAGTCACGAACATTTCGATCATGTCGGCGGGCTCGCGCGCCTGCAACGGCTTAGCGGTGCGACCGTCTACACCAGCGCCGATGCCGCTACTGTGCTGCGGACTGGCCGGGACAATCCGCTCGATCCGCAGGCCGGACTGCACGAACCCATGACGCCGGTGGCGGGCGATATCCGCGCGGTTGGCTATGGCGAAACCCTGACTCTAGCCGGGATTGCGGTCACCGCAATCGCTACCCCCGGCCACACGCTTGGTGCGATGAGCTGGCAATGGGAAAGCTGCGCAGGCGATGTATGTGAGGCCATTGTCTATGCCGACAGTCTGAGCCCGGTCAGTGCCGATGATTACCGCTTCACCGATCATCCCGAATACGTCGCACTCTTTCGCAAAGGCATTGCGCGGCTTGGGGCGTTGAATTGCGGGATACTGCTGACCCCGCACCCTTCGGCCAGCGACATGCTGACCCGCGCGCGGACGGGAACGCTTGAGGGCGGCATGACCTGCGCAGAATATGCCGACAGCAAGACCAAGGCGCTGAACGAACGATTGGCCAAGGAAGTGCCTGATAAATGAGCAACAGCTGGAAACTCACCGCCCATGCTCCCAAGCCCATCGTCCACGCAGCGTTGCTAGCGCATGACGCAATCGAGGAATGGGACTACGATCTCGTTATTGCCGGGCGGGAACTGGCAGAAGAGCGCCCACAGGACTGGGTGCTCGAAGGGTGGTATCCGCGCAAGCCGGGCAAAGCGCAGAAGGCCGCGCTTTCCGCGTTGTTCACAGGCAAACCGCCTCCGATCACGGTTGAACAACTGCCCGATCAGGACTGGCTCACCCTTAGCCAGCAGGGCGTGCAGCCGATCCATGCCGGGCCGTTCCATGTTCACACACCCGATTTCGCCGCTGAGCCGGGCGCAATCAACTTCGCCATCCCCGCGGCACAGGCGTTTGGCACCGGTCATCATGAAACCACAGCCGGGTGCCTCGAAATGCTGGCTGCGATCCGGCAGCAGGGCATCGCCGCGCGCCGCATTGCGGATATCGGGACGGGCACCGGCCTGCTCGGCTTTGCCGCCATGGCACTGTGGCCGGGGGCAGAGGCGACGGCTTCCGATATCGATCCGATCTGCGCCGGTGTGGTCGAGGAAAATGCAAGCTTGAACGGCGTGGCGCTGGGCGCAGGGCCGGGCGCGATGACGATGGTGGTGGCCGATGGGATGGCCGATCCGCTGCTGCAATTGCGCGGACCGTATGATCTGCTGATCGCCAACATCCTTGCCGGGCCGCTGGTGGAGCTCGCCCCCGATCTTGCCGCCAGCATCAGCCCCCGTGGCAATATCGTGCTGGCAGGATTGCTGGCGGGCGAGCAGGAGCGCGCGGTCTTGCGCGCCTATCGCCGATCCGGTTTCATGCTGCGCGCGCGGATGCAGCGCGGCGACTGGGCGATCCTGTGGCTGCGGCGACGGTTCACCGGGCGCGAGTGGTCGCGGCTGGCACGGTATGGTCGCTGAAGGGGCCGCTGGGCCGAAAACGGGCAACCGCGCAAGGCGCTACCTCAACGCGATAGCGGGCACGCTTGTCGCCATGCTGATCACGTTCTTCCTGGCCGCGACGGCCGGCTCGCTGATCCCGCGCAATGCGGACTGGCGCGAGCCGCGTCCCGGTGTCGAGGCGACCGTGCCGATCCTGATCGGCACCAACGGCATTCACACCGAGATCGTGATGCCTAACCAGACGCCCTATAACGATTGGCTGGCCGATTTTTCCTTGAGCGATCTGGCTCTGAGCGATCTTGACTCGGTTGAAGACACTTTCACGCATGTCTCGGTCAGTTGGGGCGAGCGAACCTTCTTCCTCGAAACGCCGACCTGGGCAGACGCGAACCCGCTGACCGCAATCGGCGCGTTGGCGGGGGGCGATGCGATCTTTCACGTCGCGCACTATGCACAGCCCATTCCTTCCGACGACTACCGAATGCTGCACCTGCGCCCGGCCAAATACCGCGCGCTGGCGGACGCAATCGCGGCGCAGCTCCCACCAGAACATCGCGCCACAATAATGGCGGGCTATGGCCGGTATGACGTGTTTTACGATGCGCTGGGTACCTATCATCTGGGCCAGACCTGCAACCAATGGACCGCCGATCAACTGGCGGGCGCGGGCGTGAAGTCCGGGTGGTGGACGCCGCTGCCGGGCGGGGTCATGCGCTGGGTCCCTTTGCCAAGCGATAATTGAGCGCGCCGCCGGATTTCTCGGAACCTCACCGCGCGCCCCTCGCTTGAACCCTTGAACGCTTTCACGATCAAGGACGCATCAACATGGCCAAGACACTCATCATCACCGGCGCATCATCAGGCATCGGCGCGGCTACCGCAAAAGCAGCGGCAAACGCGGGCTGGAACGTCGCGTTGCTGGCGCGCTCTCAGGACAAGATCGAGGCGCTCGCTGGCGAGATCGGCGAGGCGGCACTCGCAATTACCTGCGACGTTACCGATCTGGGTGAGCTGGAAGCCGCTCTTGCCAAAGCCAGTGACCATTTCGGCAGCATCGATGGCTTTTACGCCAATGCAGGCACCGGGGTGAACACGCCTGGCGTCGAAAACGGCGATCCAGGCGAATGGCACGACATGATCCATGTCAACGTGCTCGGCGTCCTGTACGCGGCCAAGCTGGCGATCCCGCACCTGAAGAAAACCAAGGGCCATTTCATCGTTACCGGATCAAAAGCCGGTCGCGATCACTTCAAGGGATCGGTCTATTCCGCGACCAAATGGTTCGTGCACGGATTTGCCGAAAACCTCGCCGAGGAAATGCGCGAATGGGGCGGACGCGCGACTGTAATCGCGCCGGGCATGGTCAACACCGCATTCTTCGACGAGCCAAAGCCGTCCAAAATTCAGCCCGAAGATGTCGCCAACGCCGTCATCTATGCGCTGAGCCAGCCCGAAACAGCTTCGGTGCGCGAGATATATATCATGCCTAACGATTGATGCGCTTTCAGCCCAGCGCGCTCTCCAGCAGGGAGAGCGCGTTGCGGGTGAAGCCGCCCATGTTCTCGATGCGATCATCGCTGGCTGTTTCGATCACGGCGACACGCTCCGTATCAGGCCCGACCACTGCAGCGACGCTGCGGCCGGATGCGACGCCGAGGGGGTGCTTGCTCGCCCCCGCCGATCCACTTTCGGCTATGCCCCATTGCGCGCCAAGCCGCTCGCGAATGGCGCGCGCCTGCAGCAGCGCATATTCTGGTGTGGCAGAGCCCATCCCTTCGTAGGCATCGCGCGGCAGGTCGAACAGCACGTCGCGCGCCCTGAAGGAATACACCACCCCGCCCCCGACAAAGAAATCCAGCGCGCCCGGAACCGTGAGCAAACTCGCCATGATCAGCCCGCCCGATGCGCCATCGGCCACCGCGACCTTTTCGCCGCGCGCGCGCAAGGCCGTGGCAATTCGCAAGGTTTGGGGGTGGAGTTCGCGCAGCAGGTCCATGCCTAACCGGCCGCGGCGACAATCGCCGCCCAGCCCGCCTCGTCGATCACCTCGATGCCGAGTTCCCCTGCCTTTTTCAGCTTCGACCCCGCGCCCGGTCCGGCGACTAGCAAATCGGTCTTTGCGCTGATCGATCCGGCGGCCTTGGCTCCGAGGCGTTCGGCTTGCGCCTTGGCTTCGTCGCGGCTCATCGTCTCCAGCTTGCCGGTGAACACGACGGTTTTGCCCGCGACCGGAGAATCGAGCGTCTCGACCACATAGGGCGGCGGAGTCACCTCGTTCAGCAAATGATCCCACACCGCGACATTGTGCGGCTCATGGAAGAAATCGCCGAGCGCCTCGACCACGCTCGGCCCGATCCCGTCGATGGAGGTCAGCTCACTTGCGGCGTCTCCTTCCTCGCTACGGGCCTCTTCAGCAATTCTGCGCAGCGCGGGCAGTTCATGAATATGCTTCATCAGATCGCGCGCGGTCACTTCGCCCACGTGCCGGATGCCAAGGCCGAACAGCAGCCGCGCGGCATCGGGCTGACGCTTGTTTTCCACAGCTGCCAACAGGTTGTCCACAGACTTGTCCTGCCACCCCTCCAGCGCCAGAATCTCCTCCCGGCGGTGCTTCAGGCGGAAAATGTCGGCGGGACTTTCCAGCCAACCCAGCGCAAAGAATTGCGCGATGGTCTTGGTCCCCAGCCCCTCGATATCGAGCGCCTTGCGGCTGACGAAATGTTCAAGCCTTTGAGTGCGTTGCGCCGGGCAGATGAGCCCGCCTGTGCAGCGCACATCGACCTCGCCTTCCTCCGCCACCGCTTCGCTGCGGCATTCGGGGCAGTGGTCCGGGAAGTTGTAAGGCTCGCGATCCTCGTCCCGCGTCAGATTTTCCACCACTTGCGGGATCACATCGCCCGCGCGCTGGATCACCACCCGGTCGCCGGGGCGCACGCCCAGTCGGGCGATTTCGTCGCGGTTGTGGAGCGTTACATTGGTGACGGTTACCCCGCCAACCATTACCGGGGCAAGCCGCCCCACCGGCGTCAGCTTGCCCGTGCGGCCGACCTGAATGTCGATAGCTTCCAGCGTGGTTTCGACGCGTTCGGCGGGGAATTTGCGGGCGACCGCCCAGCGCGGAGCTTTGGCAACAAACCCGAGACGTTTTTGATAATCAAGCCTATCTACCTTGTAGACAACACCATCAATTTCATAGGGAAGTTTAGGGCGTTTTTCGGCGATTTCCTTGTAGTGAGAAAGCATTGCCTCTATACTTTCGACACGCTGAAGCAGGTCCGAAACCTTCAGTCCAAAATCCTGTATCACGCGCATCATGTCATACTGGGAATCCGTTGGAGTTTCGCTAATCGCGCCCCAGCCATGAGCCATGAACTTAAGTCCGCGCGATGCGGTCTTTGATGGATCCTTTTGTCGCAAAGACCCAGCAGCTGCGTTTCTTGGGTTCGCAAAAGTCTTTTGACCATAAATGGCATTGCTTCGATTCAGCTCGTCGAAATCGGCAATCTCCATGAATATTTCGCCTCTGATTTCGAGCACCGAAGGAACTGCAAAATTAGACTGGCGATGAGAGGCGTAGTCGAGTGATTCGGGTACACCCGACACATGCGCCACGTTGGCTGTCACATTCTCACCGACGTTACCGTCACCTCGGGTAGCTGCTTGGACGAGCCGACCATTCTCATACCGAAGCGCACAGGACAGTCCATCAAGTTTATCCTCCGCCGTAAAGGCGAGAAACTGGTCTTCCGCGAGCTTTAGAAAGCGTCTTACCTTGCCAACGAAGTCAACCACTTCGTCATCGGTGAAAGCATTGTCGAGGCTCATCATGCGAACCTCGTGGGTGACCTTGCCCAGCGGCGAGGCGTCGATTTCGTGGCCAACCTTGTGCGAGGGGGAATCCGAGCGGATCAAGTGCGGAAATGCCTCTTCCAGGGCGGCATTGCGGCGGACCAGCGCATCATATTCCTGATCGGTGATCTCGGGATTGTCCTGCGCGTGATACAGGCGGTCATGCTTGGCGATTGCGCGCGCAAGGCGCATGAGTTCGTTGGCCGCTTCGGCTTCGGAGAGGCTCATTTTATAGAAGCTATTTCTGTGGTCGGTTCAATGTTTCGCAATTCAGACTTCAAGACTTCCCACTCGCGCTTAAGGGTTGCCTGTGAGGTCTTTAAAAACTTTTCTCGGCTTATTGACCAATCCTCGGTTTTCGATCCATTTGAGCACTCAGCCATAGCGTCGCGCAAATCCTCAAAGTGGAGATCGCTTGGGTTCAGGCGAAGTTCAATACGGGCTCCCAATTCAAAAATTGCGGGATATCGTTTTTGGGAGCCTGCTGGCTCTAAGGTTAGTGCAAAATTCTGAGCCATATCGTCACGCAGGCAGTTAATCCAAACTTGGCGATTGCCGGCCAGTTGCGTTGCCGCTTGGAGTCTTGCAGATAAGATTGCGTTCTTGCTGTCAATCTCAGCAGCCAGTCGGGCATTGTCTTTAAGAACACGATGGCCAAGCCACGTGACGAGCACACCTATAAGGCCGACTGAAGTCACAGAAAGAGATACAATTACGTCGATTTCCATCACACCCCCTCCAGCAGCCGGTCCGCCTGCGCCCGCGCCTCTGGCGTGACCTCCGCGCCCGACAGCATCCGCGCGATTTCTTCCTGCCGTCCGCCTGCATCGAGCAACACCACACTGGTCTTCGTCACCGTCCCGCTGGACGCCTTGGCGATGAGGTAGTGCTGGCCTCCGCGCGCGGCGACTTGCGGGCTGTGCGTCACCGCCAGCAGTTGTCCCTCGGCATTGGCGAGCCGCGCCAGACGTTCGCCAATAGCGCTGGCCACCGCGCCACCGACGCCGCGGTCGATCTCGTCGAAGATGATCGTGCCCGCCCCGCCCTGTTCCGCCAGCGCCACTTTCAGCGCGAGGATGAAGCGCGAGAGTTCCCCGCCGCTCGCGATCTTGGCCAGCGGGGCAAAGTCTGCGCCGGGGTTGGTCGCGATCAGAAATTCCACAGCGTCCGATCCCAAAGCGCCCCAGCGATCTTCCGGAAGCGTGCCCACGCTGGTGAGGAAGCGCGCGGCATCCAGTTTCAGCGGGGCGAGTTCTGCCGCCACCGCCTTGTCCAGACGCTTCGCCGCCTTGATCCGCATTTCGTGCGCAGCAGACGCTGCTTTGAGATACGCCTCTCGCCCCTCGCGCGCGGCGGCTTCGAGTGCGTCGAGCTGCGCTTCCCCACCCTCGATTGCGTCCAGTTTCCGACGCATCTCGCGCATCAGATCGGGCAGTTCATCGACCTCGCAGCGGTGCTTGCGGGCCAGCGCGCGCAATTCAAACAGGCGCGTTTCTGCGGCATCCAGCGCTTGCGGATCGTGGATCAGTGCCTCAGCGGCGGCCTCCAGCTTTTCCTCCGCCTCGCCCGATTCGATCACCGCCCGGTCGAGCGCGGCCAGCGCCTCGGCCAGCAGCGGGTGTTCGGGCGCAATCCGGTCAAGCCGCCGCGCCGCCACGCGCAGCGATGCGAGCGGCGAATCCGAACCCTCCCAGATGTGGCGCAATTCCTCCAGCTCGCCCGAAAGCCGCTCACCCTTTTGCATGTCGGTGCGCTGCGCGGCGAGGCGCGCTTCCTCGCCCGCCTGCGGCTCCAGCGTAGTGAGTTCAGCAAGGTGCGCGATCAGCAGATCCTGATCGGTCTTGGCCTGCTCCACCTCGGCGCGCGCTTCGGAAAGCTGCGCCTCGGCCTTCGCCCATGTCTTCCACGCGCGCGACAGCCCGGCGAGATCGGTCCCGGCATAACGATCGAGCAGCGCCAGGTGCCCGCGCGGATTGACCAGCCCGCGATCGTCATGCTGGCCGTGCAATTCAACCAGAGCGGGCGCAAGTTCGCGCAGCATCGCGACGCTGACGGATTGATCGTTGACGAACGCTTTGGACCCGCCATCGGCCTTCACCTGCCGCCGGATCAGCAGTGGTTCGCCCGGCTCGATCTCGATATCGGCATCGTCCAGCGCATCGGTGATGATCGGCGGCAGTTGCGCAAATTCGAAACTGGCGGTGACGCTGGCCTTGGGCTCTCCGGCGCGCACCAGCACGGTTTCCGCGCGGTCGCCCAGCACCAGCCCCAGCGCATCGAGCAGGATCGACTTGCCCGCCCCCGTCTCCCCCGTAAGCACGCCAAGACCGCGCGCGAAATCAAGGTCGAGCGCTTCGATCAGGACAATATTGCGGATGGAAAGCCGGGTCAGCATCGCCTGACAGCCCTAACCCAAAGGCGCGCCCCCGTCACGAGAGGGCGATCACGCTCCCCACAGCGCATATTCAAGTTGGGCACATTCAGGTTGGCCGCACGCCGCCCGCATGGTCTTCGACGAGTTCAAAGGCGCGCTCATACCATTTCGAGCCGGGATAGTTCGCGCCCAGCACGGCGGCGTATTTCACTGCCTCTTCGGGAATGCCGAGCGCCAGACTGCTTTCGGTCAGGCGATACAGAGCCTCGGGCGTGTGGCTGGTCGTCTCATACTGTTCGAGCACGTTGCGGAACCGCAAATCCGCCGCAAGCCATTGGCCCGACCGCTGGTAATGCCGCCCGATCTCCATTTCCTTGCCCGCAAGGTGATCGGCGACCAAGTCCAGCTTCAACCGCGCGTCGGCGGCATATTCACTCTGAGGAAAGCGGCGGTTGACCTCGCGCAGGGCGGTCTGCGCCTGCTCGGTGATCTTCTGGTCGCGGTTCACGTCGCTGATCTGCTCGTAATAGGAAAGCGCGATCAGGTAATACGCATACGGAGCATCCTTGTTGCCCGGATGGATCGAGAGGAACCGCTGCGAATTCTGGATCGCCTTGTTGTAATCGCGCGCGATGTAATAGCTGAACGCGCTCATCAGCTGCGCACGCCGCGCCCAGGGCGAATAGGGGTGCTGGCGTTCCACCTCGTCAAACAAGGCGGCGGCAACCAGCGTGTTGCCCTTGTCCAGCCGGGCTTGCGCCTGCGAGTAGAGCGATTCGACGTCGCGCGCGACATAGGCAACGTCTTCGTTCGCCGATCCCCCGCCGCAAGCGGTGGTGGTGAGCATGGCCGCGCCGAGGACAGCGGCCCCAATGGTGCGAGCGGTAAAAATGGTGCTGAGCTTTGTCATGGCCGCCCGTATAGCCAGCGCGCGCGTGAACGCCAAGTGAAGTTGGCTTGAAGTCGGAACGAAGTCGTGCAGGGATTTTCCTACACCGCCATTTTGTGATCCAGGCCCTGCCATGACCAGACGCGCCGGTCCCTCCAACTTGCCACACCCTGACAGATGAGAGTTGGGAGTAAGGCAAAGCCCGACAAACCCGCGCTCAAACAGCGGAGCTGTAGCGCAGACCAAACGCCCCCTTCCCCAGTCGGGGGGTTGGTGTTTGTCGAGAGCGCAGCGAACGTCTCCAGGCCAAAAACGAGACTTACGCATCGAGGCCACCCCTAGATCCCCTGCTTGGGAAGGAAGGGAGGAGACAGAGTTGCTGCGGCAATGCCGTATAACGCACTTACACATACTAGGGCGACAAGCGACGGCCACTGACTAGGGCCTGGCCGTTATGGGGGACGAATGCTCGCCGTGGAGGCAACTCCATGCCCGACTTGTTGCCGCCATAACAATGGGGGGTCACGTCCTTCGCCCTTGCAGCCATGATTTTATGATATCTAACTATTTGTTAGGCGGTACCGGTTAATCACGATTTGATGAGAGGTTTCAGGAAGTTCGTTGCGCGCCAGGCGATACCCGATGTTGCTGCGGACATTCGGGATGAGTTCGTCGTTCACGCGGCGCAGGACGTACAGAAGAATGCGCGCTGGCTGTTTTTCTTTCTGTTTCTGACCACGCCGCTTGCGGTGTTGGCCGGTAATCCCGACGTGCCATGGATGGTAAGGGTCGGGATGCCGATTGCGATGGGTTGTTACTGCCTGCTTGGCGCTGTCATGCTCAGCCGAAAAATCAATTTCAGCGGCAATCCGAAATTGGCCGCCCATTATGTCGTCGACAGCTCCATTTCGAGCTGTTTCGGTGCGATCATATGCAGTTCGTGGTGTGTCTTAAGCTGGATGTATGCTCCTGCCGATGATCGTCTGCAGTTCCCGATCATACTGGTGATGGGGGCGTTTGCGACCGCCTATTGCCTTTCCAACATGCGCATCGGCGCAATTGCCAATCTGGTGATTGATCTTGTTCCTATCTCGTTGCTGCTTGTCACAAGCGGCAGCCCGCTCGACTTTGCCGCCGGGTGCAGCCTGTTGCTTGCCGCAATGTTTCAGTGCCGCATGATCAACGCGCATCAAAGCCATGTTCTCGACCTGTTGCATCTCAAAAAACACAGCCGCACCCTTGCGCTGACCGATCCGATGACAGGCCTGCTTAACCGCCGCGCTCTTCAGGATTTCTCGGAAGCGCTTCGCGGGGATAAGGCCCCAATGCGGTTGCTGTTGATCGATATCGATTTCTTCAAGCGCATTAACGACGCACATGGCCATGATACAGGCGATGAAGTTCTGGTCGAAGTGGCGCGAATCATAGACGGATTTTCGGGCAACAATGTCAGCGCAGCGCGGCTGGGCGGCGAAGAATTCGCTCTGCTGGGCACCGATGCGGCCTTGCCGGCAGCCACAGCGATGCAATTGCTGAAACGGGTGCGGGAGGCAGCAATGCCGCACGGCGAGCAGGTCACCATCAGTATCGGGATTGCTGAAGAAAAGCTTGACGATGATGTCGCGTGGCAGCGCCTCTACAGCCGCGCCGACCGCGCTCTGTACGAAGCGAAACGATCCGGCCGAAACCGCTTTATGCACGCCGATGAGGCGGTTGAGGAAAATCCCCTGCGCCGTTTGGACGATCAGCCCCCCGTCGCCACTGCAGCGGCCTGATTAATCCTGTCCCATCCGTAGCGCCGCGATAGAAACTTCCGGCGGAATGCTCGAATTACCCCGGCTGCCGCCGATCGCGGCCGAGATCGGGAGGTTGGACAACAACCGCGCGATTACCGCGTCTGGGTCCGACCTCGCCGTCCCTGCCTGATTACTTCCTGCGCGCCTTGCGGGCGGCGTACTTCTCGTCACGCGCGGCCTTCAGCTCAGCCTCTGTCGGCACCGGCTCTGCGGCTGCTTCGGCGGCGGCCTGCTTTTCGGCCAGCTTATCGGCCTTGGCCTGCGCGATGGCGGCTTTGCGGGCGGCGCTTTTTTCGGCAGCAGCGGCTTCGCGCGCGAGGCGGGCGGCCTTGCGTTTTGCCTCGACTTCAGGGTCCATCGGAGGCTGTGCGGCGAGTTTTTTCAGCGCCTTGTCACGGGCCTTCTGAGCCAGCGCGGCGCGTTCCTGAAAAGTGGGTTGTTTGAATGAAGGCATAATGGGAGCGTTTCGTTTCTGGTTGGCCGGTGGTGGCAGACCGGCTGGATTGGGGGGCGCGTTGTCGCTGGCGAAACCTATTCCTCGCCCATCCGCAGCGCGGCGATAAACGCCTCCTGCGGGATCGACACGTTGCCATACTCGCGCATCTTCGCCTTACCCTTTTTCTGCTTGTCGAGCAGCTTTTTCTTGCGGCTGATGTCGCCGCCGTAACATTTGGCGGTCACGTCCTTGCGCATGGCGGCGATGGTTTCGCGGGCGATCACCTTGCCACCGATTGCGGCCTGGATCGGAATCTTGAACAAATGGCGCGGGATCAGGTCCTTCAGGCGTTCGCACATGCCGCGTCCACGGGCCTCGGCCACATCGCGGTGCACGATCATGCTGAGCGCGTCCACCGGATCGCCGTTGACCAGAATGCTCATCTTCACCAGCTCGCCGGGACGCAGGCCGATTTGTTCGTAATCGAAGCTCGCATATCCGCGGCTGATGCTTTTCAGGCGGTCGTAGAAATCGAACACCACCTCATTTAGTGGCAGTTCATACGTCACCTGCGCGCGGCCGCCGACATAGGTCAGATCCAGCTGTATGCCGCGCCGGTCCTGACACAGCTTCAGGATGCTGCCGAGATATTCGTCGGGGGTGTAGATGGTCGCCTTGATCCACGGCTCGTCAATCTGTTCGATCCGGCTGGGATCGGGATAATCGGCCGGGTTGTGCAGCATGATTTCCTCCGCCGGGTCGGTCCGCGATTTATTCAGCTGAATCCGGTAAACCACCGATGGTGCGGTGGTGATCAGATCCAGATCATATTCGCGGGTCAGCCGTTCCTGGATAATCTCCAGATGCAAAAGGCCGAGGAATCCGCAGCGGAAGCCAAAGCCAAGCGCCGCGCTGCTTTCCGTCTCAAAGGTGAAGCTGGCATCGTTCAGGCGCAATTTGCCGATCGAATCGCGGAGCTTGTCGAAGTCTGCCGCATCGACCGGGAACATCCCGCAGAACACCACTGACTGGACTTCTTTAAAGCCGGGCAAAGCCTCGGTCGCGCCGTTCTTGACCGTAGTGATCGTATCGCCGACCTTGGCCTGTGCGACCTCCTTGATCTGCGCGGTGATGAAGCCAATTTCGCCCGCCGCAAGTTCCGGGAGGGTCGTGATCTTAGGGCCCATGCAACCCACGCGATCAATCAGATGCTCGGTGCCGCCTTGCATGAACTTGACGTGGAGGCCCTTTTTGATGGTGCCGGCAATCACGCGCACGAGGATGACTACGCCGAGATACGGGTCATACCAGCTATCGACCAGCATAGCCTTGAGCGGGGCATCGCGGTCACCCTTGGGGGGCGGTATCTTGGCGACGACCGCTTCGAGCACGTCTTCGATCCCAATGCCGGATTTGGCGCTGGTGAGCACCGCCTCGGATGCATCGAGGCCGATGATGTCCTCGATCTCGGCGCGGACCTTTTCGGGTTCTGCTGCGGGCAAATCGATCTTGTTGATGACGGGCACGATCTCATGATCGTGATCGATCGACTGATAGACATTGGCGAGCGTCTGCGCCTCCACCCCTTGCGCGGCGTCCACCACCAGCAGCGCGCCCTCGCACGCTGCAAGACTGCGCGAGACTTCGTAAGCGAAGTCGACATGGCCCGGCGTGTCCATCAGGTTGAGCTGATAAGTCTCGCCATCCTTGGCCGTGTAGTTGAGGCGCACGGTCTGCGCCTTGATCGTGATGCCGCGCTCCTTCTCGATATCCATGTTGTCGAGCACCTGCTCGGACATCTCGCGGTCGGTCAGCCCGCCGGTGAACTGGATCAGCCGGTCGGCCAGCGTCGATTTGCCATGATCAATATGGGCGATAATCGAAAAATTGCGGATTTTTGAAAGGTCAGTCATTGGCCCGGGCGTTTAGCTGCATGAATGGCCGGTGTCATTCGCGAAAAACGCAAACAATGCGGCGACGCTTTCAGCTACGTGCCTCGGTGCCGCAGCGATGCATCGCCGGTCAGGCCGTTTCGCGGATCGGCTGCCTTGCATAACTGAATTGCGGAATGCTGCCGCCGCGCCCCAGATTGCCGCCCGGCATCGCCTTGTAATCGCCGCCAGAGAGCGCCTCCAGCGGCGCACCCGCAGCGGCCAGAGCATAGGGACTGACCCGGTTACGGGTGCACAGGCCACCCGATCCATCTTCGATCAGCTCCTGTTCGAATTCGAGTCCCTGCGTATCGCCATTGCTCCGGGTCACGGTTGCGACTGCCAATTGTCCTCCACTCAGATCAACCACAAATTGCGTTTTCAGCGGCACATCGGAAAGGCCCTGAATCAACGCGCCGGACCGCGATAGATTGCGCAGTGTCACTTCATAGGAATGGTCGTCGTGAATGACCTGAATCTTGCGAAACACGGTGCGTCGCCGGGCGCGCCTGGTCCGGTTGGCGCACGCAGCGAGCGTCCATGAACCACTGCCGAGCTCGGTTTCGACCGCCAGCTTGTCCATCGGCTCTGCAAAGATCGCGCCCTGCACAAATCCAACCCCGCACGATGAGATCGCTCCCAGCGTTTCGGGCGTGTCGATGCCATTAGCGATAGTGTTCATGTTCAAGGCCCCGGCAAGCGCCACGATCGCCTTGATCAGATCGAGTTCGCGTCCTTGCGCTGCGGCAGCCTCTCCGATGAGTTTTTCGTCGATCTTGATCGTGTCGAACGGCGCGCGGCGCAGATATGCGAGCGATGAATAGCCGCTGCCAAATTCATCCAGCGTCATGCGCACGCCCAGCTTGAACAGCGCCCCAAGCGTGCGGTCCACCTGTTCAGCATCGCCAAAAAAGACTGACTCGCTGATTTCCAGCTCCAGCCGTTCCGGGGGGAGCCCGGTTGTCTGCAAGGCTTGGGCGACCTCGCTCACGAAATCCTCTGCATTGAACAGGGGATCGGGCACATTTACAGCGATGCGGATGCTTTCGGGCCACCGAGCCGCGTTTGCGCACGCTTCTGCGATGGACCATTTGGCCACATCGACGACCTGGCTCGACCCTTCGAGGATGGTCGCAAATTCCTCCTCATCGATATGGCCGCGATCCGGATGCTCCCAGCAGATATGCACTTCAAGCGCGCTAACAATCTGGCTTTGCGCATCGATGATCGGTTCAAAGCGCAGTCCCAACTGCTCATCCTGCAACGCCGCGCCCAGGTTTTCGCCAAGGCGCCGACGAAAGATAGATTCCATCTCCAGATCGGTGGTGTAGAATCGGTGCTGGCCGCGCCCGCCGTTCTTGGCGGCATATAGGGCAAGGTCCGCTGAACGGACCACTTCGGCGCGGCTCACCCCATCATGCGGCGCAATCGCGATCCCGACCGATGCGCCGATCACGCACCGTCCATCATCCAGCGAATATGGTTGTTTGAGCATGGTGATGATCCGAAGTGCGATGTCACCCAGTTCGCCGCGATCATCCATATCGGGCAGCATCACCTGAAATTCGTCTCCGCCCAAACGCCCGATCTCGCAATCACGCTGGACCGCGCGTTTCAGGCGCGCGCTGACCTGTTTCAACAATTCATCCCCGGCGGCATGGCCGAGGGTATCGTTGACCTGTTTGAACCGGTCGAGATCCAGCATCATTATCGCGCAGTTGCGCCTCGCCACCTTGAACGCGGCCAGCGTCGTGTCGATCAGGTGGGCCATCTGATGCCGGTTGCTGAGACCGGTGAGCGAATCGAACCGGGCCAGTCGCTCGGTTTCCTGATCGCGATGGTGGTCCTCGGTGATGTCCGTGCCGGTTCCGCGAAACCCGGCGAACACGTTTGCACTATCGAAAACAGGCTGCCCGGCCAGCCGCAGGACTGCCTTGTCCGGGAGATGGCGGGCCTGCACCGTGAGGTTGGAAAACGCCTTGTGTGTGTTGAGCGCAAGCGACAGCGGCTTTGAACGCGCCTCGTTAATGGCGGGCATGAACACATTCGCCATCGCCTGTCCCAGCAACTCATCGAGCCCGATTTCCAGCCGATCAGCGACAGCCGAGCTGAGATAGGTCAACTGACCACTGGCATCTGTGGCCCAGAACCAACTGATCCCCGATCGTTCAAGCTGGTCGAGCATGGCGAGCTTGTCGACATCACTCAGGATGACAGGGGTGTGTCGCGCGTCATTGCCATCGCGGCGATCGCCATCGTGCCTCTTGCGTGGGCTTGAGCTGCTCGCCGATGACAACAAAGCCTTGAAGGCCACTTCGACTAATCCTTCCCGTCAACAAGCCTTCGAAATGAGGCACATAACGGGGAGTAAAGCCGAATGGTTAGTTTTAGCCTAATTTCGGTTAAGGCTGCGTACCGACATGCGGCGCGCGCATCAGGCATTACTCGCAGCCGCATTCCGGCCGGCAGGGCTGCGCAATACCGACAGGCTGCCATCCGCGGCGCGAAGAAGCGGCGCGTGGAATTCCACCCCGATCCGGTTTTCACGCGACCAGCGCACCTTGGCTGTTGCAACGTTGTCGGCTGCAAACTCGATCTCGATGGTGCCTCCAAGCGGTATGTTCCATAGCCCATCGATCATCGCGCCGCCTTCGGATAGATTGCGGACAGTCGCAACGGATCGGTTCTCGCGATGGACGACAGTAATCCGGCGCAGCAATACATGGCGGGGATGACGCGCGGCCTGCGGTCCATCGGCCTCGGCAGTGCAATCGCCCTGCACCAGAATGCCCGCCGCCTCGCGGTCCAGCGGGTGGTGGTAGATGTTGCCCTGCACGTGGCTGCATCCCAGCAGGCGCACCAATTCCAGCTCGTCCAGCGTTTCCACCCCCTCGGCGGTGGTGTCCATGTTCAGCGCTTCGGCGAGCGAAGTGATCGACGCGATGATCGCCCCATTGCGGCTGCCATTTTCGGTGGCGCCGCGCACAAAACTCTGGTCGATCTTTATCTTGTCGAACGGCGCTCTCTTCAGGTAGCCGAGCGAGGAATAGCCTGTGCCGAAATCGTCCAGAGCCAAACGCACGCCCACCCGTTTGAGCGCCTTGAACATGGCATCGGTCCCGCTGCTGTCGTTGAGGAAAACGCTCTCGGTGATTTCCAGTTCGAGCCGCGCGGGATCGATGCCGCTGTGCGCCAGCGCATTGGCGACGATCGTGGGCAGTTCGGGATTTGAAAACTGCAATGGAGACACATTGACCGCGCACCGGATAGAGCGCGGCCAGGTCGCAAGATCCGCGCAGGCCGTGCGCAATGCCCACTGGCCAAGCTGATCGATCAGCCCGGCATCCTCCGCAATGGCAATAAATTTTGTGGGCGAGACACACCCGCGTGTGGGGTGATTCCAGCGCATCAGCGCCTCGAAGCCGACAATCTTCTCGCTCGCGGTGTTGATCACCGGCTGATAGTTCAGCGACAGACTGCCGGTTGCCAGCGCCGCGCGCAATTCCTGCTCCAGTTCGGCCCGTTCTTCCGCCGCTGAATGCAGGTCTCTGGCGTAAAAGCGGTGGACCCCTCGGCCTGCATCCTTTGCAGCATACAGGGCAAGGTCGACATTGCGGATCAGCTCATCGCTGGTGGTGCCATCATCGGGGGCCAGCGCCACGCCGATTGAAGCGCCGATGACGACGCTCTGGCCGTCGACAGAATAGGGCTGCGAAAGCGAGTTTATGATTTCCTTGGCGATATAGGTCAGCGTCTCACGGTCGCCATGACCCGGAATGATAACCTGAAATTCATCACCTCCAAGCCGCCCGCAACGCCCGAGACCGGCCAGCACCCGTTCAAGCCTCTGTGCGACCTGTTTGAGCAGGGCATCGCCGGCGGGATGACCCATCGTATCGTTGACCTGCTTGAACCGGTCGAGGTCAAGCATCAGAACGCTGCACGATCGGTCACGCTCACGCGGGGCCGATAGCATCTGCGCCAACGCCTCGCTCATCTGCATGCGATTGGCGAGGCCGGTGAGCGAATCGTAATGCGCCAACCGCGTGACTTCCTGTTCACTGCGGCGCTTCTCCGTCAGGTCCATGCCGTGGCCGCGAAACCCGCAGAAGTTCTTGAAGCTGTCATAGACTGGCTTTCCGGTCAGCGACCAATAACGGTCCTCTTCTCCTTGGTTTGCCGCCAACACTTCAAGATCGCGAAACGCCGATCGAGCTGTCAGGTGAAACGCCAAGGTGCGCTCGGCATCTGCGGCACCGGCGTCAACATCGACAATTGCCGTCAGAGGCTCCCCTTTGAACAGATCCACCGTCTTGCCGAGAACCGCCGCGGCAGAGGGGGAGATATAACTGATCTGGCCGCGCCGGTCCGTTTCCCAGAACCAGCCCTGCCCCGTTTCCTCAAAGCTGCGCAGGATGTCCTCTGCGCGCGCCGCGACCCGCTCGCGCGCTTCGGTTGCAACGCGGCGCTGTTCCGCAGCCTTCCATTCGAGCCGCGCAATCAGCATCAGCGCAAGCGCCGCGCCGGTGATCGCGAACATTGTTAAGGGTTCGGGATGGACCACCGCAAAGGCGGCCCAAGCTGAAATCTTGGCCGTAAACAGCGACACGATGCGCGGGCCGAACAGGGCCGTGGATGCAGCGTTGATGCAGACCAGCGTTGCAACTGCCCATTGCCATGCAAGGCCCGCCTCGACCCACAGCGCAATTGCGTACCCGGCAAGGCTCATGGGCATAATGACCCCCGCAATCATCAGCGCGATCCGGGCGAAATGGGGCATCCCCGCGCGCCGTTCGAGTGCCCCGAGGCGCGTGCCGAGCGCGAACATGGCAACTGAACCGAGCGCGATTGTAAGCGGCACATACAGCGGCACGGTCTGGGCAACCACACTGGCGATAAAGAACGCGGCCAGCATGAAAAGTGCCATGCCGTGCTGGTTCTCAGGAAGGTAAAACTCGTATTCGGATCTGGGGCCAGCCCCCTCATTCACGCCAGCGCCGAGGGAGCGTCGGGCGCGCTCGGGTGATCGGCGGTCCTGCGACGTGCGGTACTGCTGGTCAGATGACGACATCTTTTGCGACTTGGCCGGGCGCGTGTTCGTGCGCGGCATCGCCACAAAGGTGTCATCCCCGCCTTGCGTCTCCGGCATGGTCACCGCCGCCGTGCCTGTTTTGCCAGCAGACAATTTCACCACCCCGGCAGGAGCCATATCGCGGCTTTTGGCAAGATTGCGAATGGCGGGTTTCAACATCGATCTGCGATGGCGGAGAACGCTTTGAAATCGGTTAATTTGCAAGCCTTACGAAGCCTTAATTTATGGACGCATCTTGCTCGTTTGCTGCTGTTGGAAACCGGCATGACGCTTGCACGTTGAAGAGGGGGAAGGCATGTCTACGCAAACAGGCTGGCAGGACTGCGGATTTATCAGGAATTCGATGGCTTTCGCATTAAAGAAGCTGTTCCGGGCAGCGCCAATACCGGGACCAAAGAACAGGGCATCGATCAACGGTGTCCGCAAAGATCTATTCAAAGGGGATGAAGATGGCCGACACAACCGTGAAACTCGAAAACGAGGCAGCGCAGTCTACCAACGCCCTTGGCCCCTTGATTGGCGTGGCGCGCGAGGATTTTGTCTCGGCGGTGGCGCTGTTGCTGAGAGAGACAGCCAGCGACCCTTCGCGCACGTTCAAACATGCCCGCTCCATGACCGAGGATATGGTCAAGATCATGACCGGGCAAAGCGAACTTGCACCCGACCCCAAGGACAAAAGGTTCATGGACCCGGCGTGGCAATACAATCCGTTCTTCCGGGCTGGGGCGCAGTATTATTTGGCGGTGCAAAAGGGGATGCGCAGCTGGCTGCAAGACCTGAACCTCGATGAGCTGGAGCGCAACCGCGCCAATTTCATCGCCAACATCATCCTCGATGGCCTTGCCCCGACCAACACGCTGGCGGGCAATCCGATGGCGCAGAAACAGATCATCAATTCAGGCGGCCTGTCACTGATCAAGGGTCTGCAGAACGCCTACACCGATCTTACCAAGAACAAAGGCATGGTCAGCCAGGTGGACAAGCGCCCGTTTACGCTGGGCAAGAATGTCGCCACTTCCAAGGGTTCGGTCGTTCTGCGCACCAAGATGATGGAACTGGTCCAGTACGCTCCGACCACCGATGAGGTGTACGAAGTTCCGCAGCTGACGATCCCGCCGCAGATCAACAAGATGTATATCAATGATCTGTCGCCGGATAAATCCGTGGTGAAATGGCAGCTCGATAACGGCATCCAGACCTTCGTCATTTCCTGGCGCAACCCGTCCAAGGAGCAGGGAACGTGGGACATGGCCGATTACATCACTTCGTGCGAGGAGGCGCTGGTTGCGGTTGCCGAGATTACTGGCTCCAAAAAAGTTAACGTGTCCGCCGGATGTTCGGGCGGCCAAACCGCCAGCGTGCTCGCGTCAAAGCTGGCCGCGACCAAGAACGACATCCTCGGCACGCTTACGCTGATGGTGTGCGTGCTGCACCCCAAACAGACCGATATCGAAGCCGGATCGCTTGTCAGCGAAAACGGAATGCAGCTTGCCCGGCAGCGCGCGGCCAAAGCGGGCATCATCAAGGCGGACGATCTGGCGCGCGGGTTTGCATGGCTGCGCCCCAACGATCTGATCTGGAACTATGTGATCAACAATTATCTGCTCGGCATGGATCCGCCTGCGTTCGACGTGCTGTTCTGGAACGCGGATGCGACCAACCTTTCCGCCAGCCTGATGGGCGACTTTCTGACGCTTTATGAAACGCTCGCATTTACCAAACATGGCGAGGTCGAGATGGCTGATCACATGGTCGATCTCAGCAAGGTGACCGCCGACCTCTTCGTGCTGGGCGGAGTGACCGATCACATCACCCCGTGGAAGGCGACCTATCGCTCGACACAGCTGTTCGGTTCCAAGGACATCACCTATGTGTTGAGCCAGTCGGGCCACATGCAGGCGATCCTCAACCCACCGGGCAATCCCAAGGCGAAATACTTCGTCCAGAAGAAAAAGGGCAAATTGCCGGATACCGCCGATGAATGGTTGCAGGGCACCGAAGAGGTCAAGGGCAGCTGGTGGCCGCTGTGGATGGAATGGGTGCAGAAACGCTCGGGCGCTAAAAAGCCCGCACCCGAAACTGTGGGTAGCGAAACATACGAACCGCTTGATCCGGCGCCCGGACTCTACGTGCTTGAAGAAGTCTGATAGAGGCAATCTCGCCCCGTTGGGATCCGGGGTGTGGCACAGGCAGCGCTCGCGAGGGATCGACGAGCTCTCCTGTGCCATTTTGAATGTTTTGCGAACGCTACGACGAAGGACGAAAAAACTTGGCTGAAGGTATGAAGGATGCGGTTGTCACCATGGAACAGGTGGCCGGCCGGACGTTACGGGTTGCGACATGGCGGCTCGATTCAGACAGCGAACATCCCCCGGTTCTGTTCTTCAACGGCATCGGCGCCAATATCGAAGCCGTGGCGCCTTTGGCAGCTGCTTTGCCTGAACGCGCTTTCATCATGTTCGACATGCCCGGCGTGGGCGAATCACCCGAACCGCTGGTGCCATACAACACCTTCACGATGAGCTGGACCGCATCGCAATTGCTCAAGAAGCTGGGTGTGGAGACCGTCGATGTGATGGGCATCAGTTGGGGTGGTGGGATGGCGCAGCATTTCGCGATGCAGCATTCTGGCCGGACGCGGCGCGTCATCCTGATCGCCACCAGTGCCGGGATGCTGATGATCCCGGGCAACGCCGCTGCATTGAGCAAGATGGCCAATCCGCGCCGCTATATCGACGCTGATTTCATGCAGAAGAATTTCGAGACATTGTATGGTCAGGGCCTCGGGAAGATGTCTGGCAAGCAGGGCCATATGTCACGGCTCAAACCGCCAAGCCCGCGCGGGTATATGTATCAGCTGCTTTGCATGATGGGATGGACCAGCGCGCCTGCCCTGCCCTTCCTCCTCAAGCAGAAAACCCTCATCATGATGGGCGATGACGATGCGATCGTGCCGCTGGCCAATGGCAAGTTTCTGAATACGCTCATCCCCAACAGTGAGCTGCGCGTGATGGAAGGCGGTGGCCACCTGTTCCTGCTGAGCCACAAGGATGAAAGCGTAGACGCTATCCGGGAATTTCTCGATCGTCCTAGTGAAGACGCCAAACAAAAAGCCGCCGCCTAGTTGAATCGTTCAGGGCGTGCGGTTTACACCGCACGTTCCTGCCACCGGCAACCGCCCGGCCATAGCCAGCGCGCGCGCCGCCTCGCGCCCGCGATCGGTCGCCAGCACATCGACGCCGCCCTCGCTGAGTTCCGCGTAGCGTTCATCGGTGCCGAACCGGTCGATAACATTGTCGATCGAACCAGGTGAGCGGCCCAGCGTGCCAAAGATCACCTCGATATCCGCATCCTGCAGCACACGATACAAATCCGGGCGCGGGATGCGGGTGCCAGTGAAAGCGATGATGTTTTGAGGTGGTATTCCGGCGGTCTTGGCAGCCGCCAGTTCCTCCACCCCGTCGAGCGAGACAGATAGCAGCATGTCGGGCGCCAGTTCATGCAATCGGTTTGCCGCATCCAGGGAATAGGTGATCAGGATGACCCGATCCGCCATCCCCGACTCGCGGATAAGCGCGACCACCTCTTCGTAATTGGCCGAGCTCTTGAAATCGATCTGCAGCACCGTTCGCCCCTTCGCCCAATCCAGCGCCGCCTTCAATGTGGGCACGGAATAGGGCGTTACCCAGCCCGCCTCGTCCACCAGTTTCAGCGCGCGGATGGTCGCCCACGTTTGTTCGCTCGCAGTCCCGATGCCGGTCGTGGTCCGATCCAGAGTGTCATCATGCATCAAAAAATAGACGCCGTCGCTGGACCGCGCGACATCAATCTCCATGATCGCGGGCACCGCTGTCAGCATCGCGTCCATCGTCTCGATCCCGTTCTCGGGAAGCCCGGCTGACGGACCACCGCGATGCGCGGAAATCAGCGTCCTGCCCTCGGCCTCAAGGCAATCGAGCATGGCCGAAAGATCGCCCTGCGGATCAAGAGTGTAGCCCGTCGCCGTTGAATTCTGCGCCCAAAGCGCGCCCGATACCATCAGCGCCAACGCCGCGACCCCGCCCGAAAGGCTCGAAATCCTGCTCATCACCTGTGTCTCCTGAAACAACCCTCACCGCGCGGGTCGCTTTACAGCGTGCGCGCGATGCGACATTCTCAGCCCCATAGAGGGAGAGATCGCAATGGCACAGTACGATTGTATCATTCGTGGCGGCACGATTGTGGATGGCACGGGCGCGGCGGGCTTCATCGGCGATGTCGCGATAAAGGACGGTGTGATCGCAGGTGTCGGCACCATCCGCGGCGACGCTGCCCGCGAGATCAACGCGAGCGGCAAGATCGTCGCCCCCGGCTTTGTCGATATTCATACCCACTATGACGGTCAGGCCACGTGGGATCAGGAAATGGCTCCGTCCAGCTGGCACGGCGTCACCACCGTCATCATGGGCAATTGCGGCGTCGGCTTTGCCCCGGCCAAGTCTGATCGGCACGAATGGCTGATCAGTCTGATGGAGGGTGTGGAGGACATTCCCGGCACTGCCCTTGCCGAGGGGATGACATGGGATTGGGAGACCTTTCCCGAATATCTCGACGCGCTCGAAAAACTGCCGCGCACCGTCGATGTGGGCACGCATGTGCCGCATGGGGCCGTGCGCGCCTATGTGTTGGGCGACCGGGAGCAACCCGGCGCCGTGCCTACGCAGGCCGACATCGCGGCGATGTGCGACATCGTGGAGGAAGGCGTGCGGGCAGGCGCATTGGGCTTTTCAACCTCGCGCACGGTGCTCCACAAATCTGTCGACGGAGAGCTGGTCCCAGGCACCACCGCCACGGCTGAGGAACTGGTCGCCATCGGCCACGCGATGGGCCGCGCGCAAAAGGCCGGCGGACATGCCGTGTTCGAAATGGCAAGCGACCTGCAACGCGACTGGAACGAATTTGAATGGATGGGCCGCTTGAGCCGCGAGGCAGGCGTGCCCGTCACCTTTGCCGCGCTGCAATCCATTGCCAAGGAGCTCACCCTAGACGAACAGATCGCCCAGATGCGCGCCGAAAACGACAACGGCGCGCAGATCGTCGCCCAGATCGCGCTGCGCGGGAACGGCATCGTCATGGCGTGGCAGGGCACGGTGAACCCCTTCGCATTCCGCCCAAGCTGGAAGTCGATGGAGGACCTGGATTGGCCTGCGAAGAAGGCAAAGCTGCTCAACCCCGCGTTCAAGGCGCAATTGCTCAGCGAAGCCAATGATTATTCCGAGGCCCCGATGGATATCATCGGTGTGGTGATGGTGATCACGCAAGGGTGGGCGCTGCAATACGAGATGGACCCCGATTTCGATTACGAGCCCGAAGTCAGCGCCAGCATCAATGCCCGCGCGGCAGCCGCGGGGGTGGACCCGCAGGAATACGCCTATGATCTGCTGTGCGAAGGGGATGCGACCGGCTTCATCTATCTGCCGATCCTGAATTATGCCGACGGCAATCTCGATTTTCTCGTGCCGCTTCAACAGGCCGATGACACGGTCAATTCGCTGTCTGATGGCGGCGCGCATTGCGGCACGATCTGCGATGCGGCATCGCCCACCTTCATGCTTGAACACTGGGTCAAAAGCCGCAAGCGCGGCGCGCGCCTCAGCCTAGAGCACGCGATCAAGCGGCAGTGCCGCGACACCGCACTGCTATATGGGCTGGAGGATCGCGGCGTGATTGCGCCCGGCTATCTCGCGGATCTGAACGTGATCGACATGGACGCGTTGAAACTGGGCAAACCGTGGCTGGCATTCGACCTGCCCGCCGGCGGCAAAAGGTCGCTGCAAAAGGCCGATGGGTATGTCTGCACGATCAAGAACGGCGTGGTAACGTTCGCAAACGGCACATGGACCGGCGAGGCACCCGGCGGCTTGATCCGTGGCCCGCAACGCGCGCAGTTGGCTGAGGCGGCGGAGTAGAATCGCCGCCCTCGCCCGGCGTCCTAAGGCTCGATCACGATGCCCTTCGCCGGGTCGACATGGCCGCCTACCATTTCGAGAAAGGTCGACCGTGCCGCATCGAGCCCTTTCAATCGTACGATCTCGACCGAGGAACCCGCCGCTTCGAGGAAGCCATGCCACGCGGCGGCGGCCATCTTTCCGCCTTCTACCGGGCCGTGTTCCTTGAAAAACGAGACAAAATGATCAGGCGCAAAGAATAGTGTTGGTTTGGGTCCGGGCAGCCCGCTGGCCCCGCCCAGCCCCGCGCCGCGCTCCTCTATATGGGTGGCGCCGACAAGGCAGGAATATTTGAGGTGATCGCCAAAGTGGTGATGCAATCCGGCAAGCAGTTTTGAATTGCCCGCGAAATCCACACTGACGCTTGGTTCCATCGGAAGCGCGGTCAAATCGTCATAGGAATAGACCGCGTCATACAGGCCGGTGCCATTCACGAAATCGACATTGCCCGCCGACGTGAGGCCAATCCGCTTGATCCCCGGCGAGTTCTGCTGCGCCACGCTGGCAAGGCCCATCGCGGTCTTGGACGAAGCACTGGTGAGGACCACTTGCTCGGCACCGAACCAATCCTGACTGCGCATGAAATAGTCGATAACAAAGCCGGTCTTGAACAGTGGGCCAAAGATCATCCGCTCCGCCTCCCGCGCAGGATCGTGCTCGGGATCAGCAGCCAGCCGGGTGTAGGCGTTGTAGACCGGGCTCATCGGCTGGCGATAATCGGTCATGTCGGAAAAGCCGCCGGGGTGGATCTTACCCGGCACCACATCCAGATGCGAGCCCATCGGCAGATAGCCATACACCCGCTCACCAACCGCAATTTCTGGGCAATTGCTCTCGATCACCTGCGCGTGGCCCCACATGGGGACGATGCCATGGCCTTGTGGAGCGGGAAAGAAATCCCAGTATTTGAACCCGTCGCCCACAACCGCATAGGTGATGTTGTTGGCCGTGACCGAGAAACTTTCGACCTTCAGCCGCACCGCGCCTTCGGCCAGCGGAGCCATTCCCGCCTCCACCAGCGTGGCGTTGGAGAGTTCATCCTTGCGGACGTGGACTTGTTGCAGGCTCATGATCGGCATCCTCCTCTTTGCGAGCAGGCCTAGCCCATCCTTGGCTGCATTCCCATAGCATCGCGCGGGATGCGGCGACTTTTCCGGGTCAGAGCGAAGGGGTCATTAGACCCGCATCGGCATCAGCACATACAGCGCGGGGCTGGCCTCGTCCTTGCGGATCAGGGTGGGCGCGCCTGCGTCGGCGAGATGCAGTTCGACCGTGTCGCTGTCGATCTGGGCGAGGATATCCTTGAGGTAGTTGGCGTTGAAGCCGATCTCGAACGGCTCGGAAGAATACTCCGCCTCAACTTCTTCGGCTGCGTTGCCATTGTCGGGCGAGGTGACCGACAACACCACTTTGTCCTTCTCCAGCCCCATCTTCACCGCGCGAGTTTTCTCGGTCGCGATGGTGGCGACGCGATCTACGCCATCGAAAAACAGCTTGGGATCCAACTTGAGCAGTTTGTCATTTCCGGTCGGGATGACGCGGCTGTAATCCGGGAAAGTGCCGTCGATCAGCTTGCTGGTCAGCACCACCCCGCCCTCACCGCTCAGGGTAAAGCGGATTTTGCTGGCGGACAGGTCGATCAGCACATTGCCGTCGACTTCCTCCAGCAGTTTGCGGATCTCGCCCACAGCCTTTCGCGGGACGATCACGTCGGGCATTCCCTCCGCGCCTTCGGGACGGTCCAGTGTGAAGCGCGCCAGACGGTGCCCGTCGGTGGCTGCGGCTTTCAGGACCGGCTTGTCCTCATCGGTGACGTGGAGGAAAATGCCATTGAGATAATACCGCGTTTCCTCGGTCGAAATCGCGAATTTGGTCCGGTCAATCATCTCGGCCAGCATCTTTGCCGGCAGCTCGAACGAGGTCGGCAAATCGCCTTCGACGATTACGGGAAAGTCATCGCGCGGCAGGGTCGGCAGTTTGAACTTGGCCCGCCCTGCCTTCACCTCAAGCCGGTTTTCCGCCGCCACCAGGCTGACCTGACAGCCTTCGGGCAGTTTGCGGATGATGTCGTTGAGCAGGTGCGCCGATACCGTGATCGCGCCCGCCGTTTCGACGCCGCTGGCGCGCATCGTCTCGATAATCTGGAGATCGAGATCGGTCGCCATAACCTTTACGCTCCCATCTTCGTGCGCATCGATGAGCACATTCGACAGGATGGGGATCGTGTTTCGGCGTTCCACCACCGATTGCACGTGGGACATGCACCGCATGAGCGTTGCGCGTTCGATGGTCGCCTTCATGATCCTGGAACCCTACCTTCTCGATTCATCGGCCACAGATGCGGAATCGCCCCTGCGACATTTGCGAATGTCATGCAAAACCTTAGCGCCGCCGATCATCCGGGCAAGTTTGGCGTTTCGCTCAAGGGGACTCCTCTGGGGATAAGCGGGTCCGACTGCGCCAAGCGCTGGCGTTTCGCACCATCTGTGATCACCCCAGCATCGCCATGCCGCCGTTCACGTGCAGCGTTTCGCCGGTTATGTAGCCCGCCTCCCGGCTGGCGAGGAAGACGGCGGCGGCGCCGATATCCGCGCCCTCGCCCATCTTTCCCATCGGGATACGCGCGTTGATCGCGCCCTGCTGCTTTTCATCGAGCGCGCTGGTCATTGCCGTGCGGATAAATCCGGGAGCGAGGCAATTTGCGGTGATGCCGCGACTGGCGATTTCCTGCGCAAAACTCTTGGTCATGGCAGTCAGCCCGGCCTTTGCGGCGGCGTAGTTCATCTGACCCGGATTGCCCGTTGCGCCGACGACCGAGGTGATATTGATGATCCGGCCAAAGCGCGCCTTCATCATCGGCTTTGCACTGGCACGCATAAGGCGAAAGGCAGCTTCGAGATTGATGCGGATCACATCGTTCCATTCATCATCTTTCATCCGCATTCCCAGATTGTCGCGAGTGATGCCGGCATTGTTGATGAGGATATCGACCGTGCCCAGCGTATCCAGCATCGCCGGGATCAGTTCCTCAACCTGCGTGGTGTTGCCCAGATCGCAGGTAATCTCGACATGGCCGTCATGATCGTGATGGGCATAGGTCTGGTTGATCTCGTCGCGGAAGGCGCGCAGCTTTGCCGGGTTGGAGCCCGACAGCGCAACCCGCGCGCCTTGGCTAGCCAGCGCATGCACGATTGCAGAGCCGATCCCGCCGCTCGCGCCGGTGACCAGCGCGTTCATCCCCTTGAGTGAAAACATTTATCCGATCTCCCTGGCAAAGGCTTCCAGCTCTTGCATCGTGACGAGGCTGGTGGTGGCGGCGTCCTTGTCGATGCGGCCGATCATCGGGGTGAGCACCTTGCCGCCGAATTCAACGAAATGCTCGATCCCGTCCGCGCGCATCGCCATCACGCTTTCGCGCCAGCGTATGCGGCCCATTACCTGCTCGATCAGCAATTCGCGCTCTTGATCGCCGCTGGCGACCTTGCCCGCGGTGACGTTTGCATAAAGCGGGACGCACGGATCGGAGGGAGCATTATCGCGCAGCGCCGCTGCCATAGCTTGCGCCGCGGGCTGCATAAGCGAACAGTGAAACGGGGCAGAGACCGGCAATTTCACGCCGCGCTTGATCCCGTGATCCTTGACCAAAGCAATAGCCCGGTCGATCGCGCCTGCATGGCCCGACAGCACGACCTGGCCCGGATCGTTGTCATTGGCGATCTCACACACCTCGCCCTGGGCTGCGGCGGCGGCGAGCACACTGGCTTTCTCGATGTCAGCCCCCAGCAGGGCGGCCATCGCGCCCTCCCCGACAGGCACTGCCGATTGCATCGCGGATCCACGCAGTTTCAGCAGCTGCGCGGTGGTGGCAAGATCGAACGCACCACTGGCGCAAAGCGCAGTGTATTCGCCCAGCGAATGGCCCGCCACCGCATCGGCTATATCCATCAATGTCACGCCAAAATCCCGCTCCAGTACGCGCAATGTCGCCATCGCGTTGGCCATGATCGCAGGCTGCGCATTTTCTGTGAGCGTCAACTGATCTTCCGGCCCATCGCGCATGATCGCGAAGAGTTTTTGCGACAGCGCCTCGTCGATTTCCTGAAATACTTCGCGCGCGGCGGTGCTGGCATCGGCGAGGTCTGCCCCCATGCCGACCTTCTGGCTGCCCTGCCCCGGAAAAACGAATGCGCGCATTTTTGTCTCCTGATCGCCGTGCCAGCCACTCCCCCGCCCTTCGACCCGGAGCCTATCGGGACACTATTCGGGTGGAGGGGCGGGGGAGTGGGTGGCACGGTTTGTAAGTCAACCGCCGCCTAGGCATCGCCTGAAGGACTCGCAAGCCCGAACGGGACAACCCTGTTGGCAGATGTGTGCCCGATCTCTGCCCGGCCAAGATAGGGAATACCCGCCCGCGCGCACCAGAATTGCGCGATTTCCTCCTCAGTCTGTCCGAATTCGACGTAGTTTTCCGGCACCGCTGTCACCGCCCCGAGCCTTAGTCCGGCAAGGCGCGGGAGCGTGCCTGCAAGGTGGAAGAACAGCCGGTCGATGGAATACAGGTGCTCGCTCACCTCCTCCACCATCACCACGTGGCCGGTCAGATCAGGCATGATCGGCGTGTTCACACACATCGCCAGCGTGATGAGGTTGAACGCGGCCACCGGCGTGCTGCCGTCGAGGCTAGGCTCGAGCCCCGAATTGTCGCCTGCAAACCATTTGAGCACACGGCGTACCGCCTGCCGACCGCCCTCTGAGCGCGCGCTGACCGGCATCGAACCATGCGCACACTGCCCGATCCCGGCGCGATACAGCGCGGCCAGCAAATATCCGCAATCGGAAAACCCGACATAGGATTTCTCCCTTGCAGCCGCATTCATGCGCACGGTCGCAGCTTCTGCGATGCGGTTCGACCCATAACCGCCCTTGGCAAACCACACTGCGTCGAAAGCAGGGTCATTGGCGCATTCGACCAGCGCGGCAAGCCGGGTCAAATCATCGCCGGCAAAATGCCCGCTGCGCGCAAAGCATTGTTCGTGGAATGTCACGCGGTGCATCGGGAACTCGGCGGCGACCAACGCTTCCAACGCGCTTGCATGGACGCGGGTGATGGGAGTTGCCGGGGCACAAATGGCGATGTTCGTCATGTTAACAGACCTAAGTCGCTTGTAAGTCCGGGTGCAAGCCCATAACCATGATTCGCATGGATTACCCGCTTGATGCGCCCGAGATTGCCGGGCGTCCTTTCTTTTTCTGTGGCATTGGCGGATCAGGGATGCTCCCGCTGGCGCAGATTGTTCGCGGACTGGGCCATAGCGTCGCGGGATCCGATCGCAGCCGGGATCAGGGCCGCACGCCCGAAAAGTTCCAGTGGCTCGCGGATAGCGGATTTGATCTGTTCCCCCAGGACGGCAGCGGTATCACCTCGCCCGATCAGATCCTGATCGCATCCGCCGCGATCGAGGATACCGTGCCCGAGGTTAAGCGCGCAAGCGAACTGGGCTGTATGCGGATGAGCCGGGCGCAATTGCTGGCAACCCTTTTCAATCGCGCAGGATATTCCTTTGCGGTCGGTGGGACGTCGGGAAAGTCGACCGTGACCGGAATGATCGCGTGGATCCTGCATGAGGTTGGGCATGATCCAACTGTCATGAACGGCGCGGTGATGAAGAACTTTGCCGAGCCGCAAAATCCCTTTGCCAGCGCCCGAATCGGATCGCCCGATGTTTTCGTGAGCGAAGTGGATGAAAGCGACGGTTCGATTGCGCTGTACAAGCCGACGATCGGGGTGCTGCTGAATGTCAGCCTTGATCACAAGAGCATCGAGGAATTGCGCGTCCTGTTCGGCAATTACGTGGCCGAAGCCGGATGCGCGGTCGTCAATTTTGACAATGAAGAGGCGCGCATCCTCAGCCAGAAAGCATCGCAACTGGTCAGTTTCGCAGTCCGCAACGATAATGCCGATCTCACGGTGGAGGATGACTCCATCGATGAAAGTCCGTTCGGCATCCGCGCCGCTCTGATCGACAACCGCAGCCGCGAGTTTTACCCGCTGATCGTGCCGATGCCGGGGCGGCACAATCTGTCCAATGCGCTCGCCGCAATCGCTGCGGTCAGCGCGGCGGGCATCGATGTGCGCAAGGCGGCCTACGCGCTGCGATCGTTCAAGGGACTTGCACGCCGCTTCGATGTGATCGGCACCACCCCTGCGGACATCACAGTGATCGACGATTTCGGTCATAATCCAGAAAAATGCGCCGCCACCCTGCGCACCTTGAAGGCAACTCCGGGCCGCATCATCGCGTTTTTTCAGCCGCATGGATATGGTCCGCTCAAGCAGATGGGGGCCGAGCTGGCACAGACCTTCGCGCTTGAACTGGACGCCGATGACATCACCATCATGTGCGATCCGGTGTATTTCGGCGGAACCGTGGATCGCAGCGAGGGCAGTGAGCGCATCATCGACCTCATCAAGCAGGCCGGTGGTACCGCTCAGCATGTCGCTGCACGCGAGGGTTGCGGTGACCGGATCGTCGAGCTTGCCCAAGCCGGGGATCGGATCGTCATCATGGGCGCGCGCGACGACACGCTGACCGGCTTTGCGCATGGCGTGTTCGAGCGCCTGAAATGAGCGTTTGCGAATGAGCGTTTACGAAAGCGCGCGCAAACACGCCTGGTGGATGATGGGCGCGTTGCTGGTGGCACTTCTGTTCGTGGCGGTGATTGACCAGTTCTTCGGGCACTCCACCGGCGCCTTTGCCGCCGCGATTGTCGGCCTGATTGCTGCCAACCGGCGGATGCTCGGCTTCAATTGCCCGCGCTGTGGCAAAAATCTGTTCTTTCGCGGTGTTTTCGTGGTGCCGTGGCCTAACCGCACCTGCGGCAAATGCGGGCTGGATCTGGAGAAGTCAGGCTGACCGCCGGTGACCGCTGCGCGACCGCCATGCTCGTAGTTTAGTGCGCTTCCTCACTGCCTAATCCAAACACCTTGTGCACCACGAACACGATGATCGCGCCCACCACAATGGCGAAAGCGGCACAAACCGCAGCGTAACTTGCCCAACCAAGCACCCCGCCCAGCGCGCCGGTTGCGCCCTTCACAGCATATTCCGCGCCATGTGCTATGTCGTAAAGACGATTCCAGCCCAGTTCGTGAGTTCCGTGGACGATGATGCCGCCGCCCACCCACAACATTGCGATCGTGCCTACAACCGACAGGGTCGTTAGCAATTTGGGCACCATGCGCACCAGAAACCGCCCGAAACTCTGGCTCGCACCATTATCGCGCTTTGTCATATGGAGACCGATATCATCGAGCTTCACGATCACAGCGACCGCGCCGTAAACTCCGACCGTCACAATGATCCCGACCACGGCCAGCACCACGCCGCGCGTGAACAGGCTCTCTGCCGCGACTTCGTTGAGCGCGATCGCCATGATCTCTGCCGAGAGGATCAGATCGGTGCGGATCGCGCCGGAAACGCGTTGCTTTTCAAAGGCGACGGGATCGGTGATAACGTCTTCAACGGTATCGCCGTGCTTTTGCGCGCCCAGCTTTTCCAGCACCTTTTCCGCGCCTTCGTAGCACAGAAAAGCCCCGCCGAGCATCAGCAGGTAGATAATTGCGCCGGGCAGGAATTCCGACAAAAGCAGAGCCCCCGGCAACAGGATCAGCAGTTTGTTTTTAAGACTGCCCTTCGTGATCGACCAGATGATCGGCAATTCGCGCGCAGGGGAGAGGCCGGTGACATAGCCCGGTGTCACGGCTGCATCGTCAATCACGACGCCGGCGGTCTTCGATCCCGCCCTGCCCGCAGCGGCCGCTACATCATCCGCCGAAGCGGCAGCGGCGCGCGCAATCAAGGCAATATCGTCGAACAGTGCAACCAGACCTGATGGCATATAAAGAGAATCCCTGTAAGCTTTGCCTTATGCAATGGACGCCTGCCCTGCGCGTTCCCGCGAGGCAAGACTTGCATTAAAACCCAAACACGTTATGTGCGCCGCTTCCGGCCGGTCGCCTTGGCGCCGCGCGGGGATAAAGAAAGCCGGAGGGGCCCCGTCATCCGGACGGACAAGCCAGCGATCGGCAGCAATTGAAAGGACGAGCGATATGGCTCTATACGAGCATATCTTCCTCGCGCGTCAGGACCTCTCGCAGGCCCAGGTAGACGCGCTGGCGGCCACGGCGACCGAAATCGTCGAAGCGAACGAAGGCAAGGTCACCAAGACCGAAACGTGGGGCCTCAAATCCCTCGCCTACAAGATCGAACGCAATCGCAAGGCGCATTTCGTGATGCTCAACATCGAGGGCCCCGGCGCCGTCGTGGCTGAGCTCGAACGCCAGACCCGTATCAACGAAGACATCATCCGTTACCTGACCATTCGTGTCGACGAACACGAGGATGGCCCCAGCGTGATGATGCGCAAGAACGAGCGCGAGCGTAAGCGCCGCTCCGACCGTGAGGAGCGCGACTGATGGCCCGCCCGTTTTTCCGCCGCCGCAAGTCCTGCCCGTTCTCGGGTAACGACGCCCCCAAGATCGATTACAAGGACGTGCGCCTGCTGCAGGGCTTCATGTCCGAGCGTGGCAAGATCGTGCCTTCGCGCATCACCGCTGTTTCTGCAAAGAAGCAACGCGAGCTCGCCAAGGCGATCAAGCGTTCGCGCCAAATCGGCCTGCTTCCCTACATCGTGAAGTAAGAGGAGAAAGAACCATGGATATCATTCTCCTTGAGCGCATCGAGAAGCTCGGCACGATCGGCGACGTTGTCACCGTGAAAGATGGCTTCGCCCGCAACTTCCTGCTTCCGCAGAAGAAGGCGCTGCGCGCCAACGAAGCCAACAAAAAGGTGTTCGAAGCCAATCGTGAGCGGCTCGAACATGAAAACGCCGAAAAGCGCGGTGTTGCCGAATCAGCGGGCAAAAAAGTGGAAGGGGCCGAAGTCGTCCTCATCCGCGCCGCATCCAATGCTGGCCAGCTTTACGGTTCAGTCAGTGTTCGCGACATGGTTTCGGGCCTGGTCGAACAGGGCTTCGAAGTCGACAAGAAGCAGGTCATCATGGGCGCGCCGATCAAGACGATCGGCATGCACGATGTGACCATTGCCCTTCACCCCGAAGTCCACGTTCTGGTAAAGGCAAACGTTGCCCGCTCCGACGATGAAGCCGAGCTTCAGTCGAAGGGTGTCGACGTGCTGGCGCAGATGTTCGAAGATGAACAGCGCCAGATCGAGGAACAGGCCGATGCCAACCGCATCGATCCGAACCTTGAGCCGGGTGAAATCCCTGCCGAACTGCTCGAAGATGGTGTCAGCACCCGCGAAGGCATGACCGAGACCGAAAGCCTCGTCGAAGCTACCGATTACAAGGCGGACGAAGACGACGCCTGATTGCGGTTCTACCGAAATCACACATAACCAGAAAGGCCGGTATCCCATGAGTTTCGCTCAGGATGCCGGCCTTTTTGTTCATCAAGTGGACTTGGCGGGTGATCGCCTGCTGCTGATGCAAATGACCGAGGCGGATTTCAGCTCCGCCAGCTTCCTCGACACTCGGCTGGTTCAGCCGGAACCCGGCCAGCAACCGCGTGCCATGCAATGGGGCGACTGGAACGTCATCGCCCAGCAAACCGAAGGCGCGCGCGACGATGCGCGCTTCATCTTCCATATCGGCCATGTCGGATCGACTTTGATTGCCCGGTTGCTGGGCGAGGCGGCAGACACTCTTGCGCTGCGGGAGCCGCAATTGCTGCGCCAGTTTGCCGAGCTTAAAATGCTCGACGGGCAGCCGCATTGCCCGTGGCCGCCCGGTCGTTTGGCGGAGCGGTTGCCGTATGCGCGCAAATGGCTGTCGCGCACTTTCCACCCCGATCAACGGGCCCTTGTCAAAGCGACCAGCTTCGTCAGCGAGATCGCGCCCGAATTGCTCGCGGGGGAACGCAAGTCGGTGTTTCTGACGCTTTCCCCCGAGCGATACCTGCAAACGATCCTTGCCGGTGAGGCTTCGCGTAAGGAACTGGGCGCGCTGTCCGGCTCCCGGCTTCAGCGCCTCAATGCCCGGCTCGGCACCGCGGCGTTCAACCTGTGGGATCTGGACGAGGCGCGCCGTGCCGCTTTGGCTTGGGCGTGCGAGATGACCGCGCTGGATGCGGCGAGCGATGCCAACGTGCTGTGGGTCGATTTCGACACGTTTCTCGCCGCCCCTGCGCAATACCTCTCGTCAATCGCCGACCATCTCGAAATCGGCCTGAGCGAACAAGACGCCGAAGCCTTCACCCGAGGGCCCATCATGCAGCGTTATTCCAAGGCGCCGGAGCACGGATACTCATCGCAATTGCGCGAAGACGTTCTGACAGGGACCGCGCGCGAACGTGGCGACGATATCCGCGTAGCGTTGGCGTGGCTCGATTCTGGCGCAGCGCAGCACCCGGCGATTGCCCGCGCCCTCACTCGCGCGTAGGACTATTGCCCATGTTCAGGCTCATCGAAAACGTACTCACGCCGCAGGAAGTCGCGCAATTGAAGGAGATTGCCGGCAAGGCGACCTTCGTCGATGGCAAGATCAGCAATCCGCACTCAAAGGCCAAGGCCAACCTGCAGATGCATGATCAGCAATTGCAGCAAAGCGCCGTCAACATCATGGCGCAGGCGTTGTTCGGGTGTGAGGAATTCGTCAATTTCGCGATCCCCGCGCAATTCGCGCCGCCGCTTTTGTGCCGTTACGAGCCGGGGATGCATTACGGTCTGCATCCCGATGCCGCGCTGATGGGTGTAGGAAATGTCTCGATCCGTTCAGATCTTTCCTGCACGCTGTTCCTCAACGATCCCGCTAGTTACGAAGGCGGTGCGTTGCGCATTGTGCTGGGCACAGCGGAATTACGGTTCAAGGGGCCGGTGGGATCGGCCATCGTCTATCCGTCCTCCACCCTGCACGAAGTGGAAAAGGTGACCAGCGGAGAACGGCTGGTCGGCATCACCTTTATCCAGAGTCAGGTGCCTGGCACCGCCGAACGCGAGTTGTTGTATGAATTGGGCGAAGTTGCCGCGCTGGAAGGCAGCACCATGAGCCATGAGAATTACACCCGGCTGCAAGCTGTGCAGTTCAACCTGAAGCGGATGTGGACACGCGCCTGACGACCGGGTCACCGAGCCGTCGGGCGTGCAATGGGTTTGGCGCGCGAACTCGAAAATTGGCTCGAACAGCGCCTTTGCAACGTAACAAAGTCGATGTTAATGGCGCACATGATCAACACATCTCAAATTCTCGATGAATTGAAAAGCCAGTATGCCGACGCGGTGGCGACCCTTCGCCGTGACGTAATCGCCTTTGGGCGCGATGGCACTATCCCCCCCCAGCGCAAGCGTGAGGATGGCAGCTATGCCTATCCTCAACTGACCCTGAAATACAGCGGAGCGGCTGGAAGCGAGGGCAAAATCTCTGACCGGACCCGCGCGTTCGGGCGGCTGGAGCAGCTTGGCAATTACACCACCACAATTACCCGCCCTGATCTGTTCGCATCGTATCTTACCGAACAGCTGGAACTGATCGCCGCCGAATATGATGTCGATGTGACAGTCACGAGGTCGCGGCAGGAAATCCCGTTTCCCTATGTACTGGATGGCGATGCGGGCGCAGCGATGGTGGGTATCGCCCCGCAGGACATCGCTCAGCACTTTCCCTCGACAGACCTTGCCCTGATCGGTGATGAGTTGGCGGACGGGATCGACTACGATGAAGACGTGGACATGCCCTTGTCCCTTTTCGACGGCCTGCGCACCGATTACTCTCTCGCACGTCTGGCGCACTACACCGGTACCTCGGTGGAGGATTTTCAGGACTTCATCCTGTTTACAAACTATCACCGGTATGTCGATGAATTCGTTAACTGGGGGGCGCAGCAGATTGGTGAAAACGGTTACATCGCCTTGCGCGGCGCAGGCGGCCTGGATGTGAGCGGGAGGGTCGACAATGCGCACTATCAGCTCAACGATACCGCGTGGCGCCGCCACCAGATGCCCGCCTATCACCTGATGCGCGAAGATGGGCGCGGGATCACGCTCGTCAATATCGGAGTTGGTCCCTCCAATGCGAAAACGATTTGCGATCACCTCGCGGTGCTGCGCCCGCATGCGTGGATAATGATCGGGCATTGCGGCGGCGTGCGCTCTACGCAGAAGATTGGCGATTTCGTACTCGCCCATGCGTATCTGCGCGACGATCACGTGCTTGACGCGGTGCTTCCGCCCGAAATACCGATCCCGCCTATCGCCGAAGTCCAGGTCGCCCTCGCCAGCGCGGCAGAAGAGGTATCGGGTGTGCAGGGTGCGAACCTCAAGCAGCGGATGCGCACCGGCACCGTCGTCACCACCGATGATCGCAACTGGGAACTGCACTACTCCGATTCAGCCAGACGGTTTTCGCAGAGCCGCGCGATCGCGGTGGAGATGGAAAGCGCAACCATTGCCGCGCAGGGTTATCGCTTCCGCGTGCCCTACGGAACGCTGCTGTGTGTTTCTGACAAACCGCTGCATGGCGAGATCAAGCTGCCGGGTCAGGCCAACAAGTTTTACGAAGAGGCAATCGCCGCGCACCTCCAGATCGGTCTGCAAGCCGTCGCCCGCCTGCGCGACGAGGGTGACCGGCTGCACAGTCGCAAACTGCGCGCCTTCAACGAGCCGCCCTTCCGTTAACGGCTCCACGGCTTCCTCGGGACTTTTACCGAGGGCACATAACGCAAAAGCCTAACCGTGCCTGGTGCAATCGGAGTGGCATGACAGTGCCGTATGCTCCTCACCTAGCCCCGCGTATCGGCCAGCCATATGATACACAGCCGACTTATGCAGGTGCGTCACATATATTGTCGTCTCCGCCGACATCCATGAAGCTTGAACAGGTGCGGGGGCGCGGCGTCGTCGGCATTCTGGTGACGGGTTGGTCGATCAGCATTGCCCTGATCGCCATTTGCCTCATGCGCGAACCAACCCTGCTATGGGCCGCCATCCTCAGTGTGGCGCTGAATATTTTTCCGAGCGTGCAGGCGGTAAGGCGCGATTTCTCCCCCGCGACTATTGCCTCGATCGTCCTGATGGCGACCGTACAACCTTTCTGTATCTACTATGTGATGCAGGAAAGTGGAATGCCGCCGCAATCGCCGCTCGCCTATGTCGTGGCGGTGGTGACAATCGCATTCCTGTGCGATCCGCGGGCTCTGATCTGGGGCACGCTCATCTGTATTGCGCAAATCTGCGCGCTTGCGGTGTTCGCGCCCGAATGGGTGTTTTACCACGACGGTCTGGCATGGCGCAGCATTCTGCATATCATCGGTCTCGCCGTGATCGGGGCGGTTGGCACTGTAATCATCGCGACCCTCAAGCGGCTGCTCAGCGAGTTGGCAACTGCCAGGCAGAACACCGATGCCCAGGTCGATCTGCTGCGCGAACAGGCAGAGGATCTGGCCAATGCGCTGCACCGGGTCGAGAACGAGCGGCGCGAGCGCGAACGCTTCGAGATGGATCAGATTGCGGCGCGAAAGGCGGAACTGACGCGTCTGGCAAATGATTTCGAGGAGTCGATCAGCACGGTCACCCATACAATTGCACGCACTGGTGACATGCTGGCGCACACGACCAAGGCGCTAAACGCCATTGCACACGATACCGGCCAGAGCGCCGCCGATGTCTCCCAGTCTGCCGAGGCTGCCAGCAACGCGGCGCGCACCGTGGCTCAGGGCGTGGCAGAGCTTTCCAACTCGATTTCCAGCATTGCCGTCAATGTGGGTCAGCAAAACGATCTCACCACCAGCGCGACCCAGCGATCCAGCATTGGCGGTGAGGCAGTCGGCACCCTGTCCACGCATTCCCACACGATTGGCGAGGCTACCCGCGCCATCGTTCGCATTGCCGAGCGCACCAATCTCCTCTCGCTGAACGCCGCCATCGAAGCGGCCACAGCCGGGCCTGCCGGACGCGGATTCACGATCGTTGCGCAAGAAGTGAAGGCGCTCGCCATGCAAGCCAGCGAGGCTGCGACCGAGATCGACGCTTTCCTGTCAGGCATGCGAACGGGTACGCTGGAGGCGGAGCGCAGCTTTGCCGCGATCGACATGGCCATAACCGAGCTGGCACAGGCTGCTACAGCGATCCGGTGGGACGTGGAAAGACAGCGCAAATCCGCTGATACGATAGAGAATTATGCGCGCACTGCGGCGGACGACGTCAACGCGATGGCAAAGCGCAGCAAATCACTGGTCAGCACGGCAAGCGCCGCTGAAAAACTTTCGGGTGAGCTCAACCAGGCCGCGGCAGACATGATCGGAAGCGTGCGTAATCTCGAACAATCGACCGCCAAATTCATGGCCAACCTGAAGGCCACTTAGCCTGTCATCCGCGCGGGGTTGAGGCCATCATTTTGGGGCCATCAGTTCGGCACGCAAGGCCTGCAAATTGCGACCGAAAATCAGCAATTGCGCCTGCGCGTTGGCATAGGATATCCCGAACGCGGCGTTGATATAGGCCTGCAACAAAACGGTCCCGTCGGAGGTGCGATAAACCTTTGCCGTCGCGTTCACATCGTTAAAGCGGCTCAGCAACCGATCCAGTTTCAGCAGATCAACGCCGTCGCGCGCGGGAAAAGTGGCGATTACAAGTAAACTGGCGCACCCCTGATCGGCAGTGCAGGCCTGCGGTTGAACGGTGAAATTGATCCCGTCCTGCGCGCTTACCCGGTAAACTGCGCGCCCATCCGGGCCGCCCTCAATCCGCCAGGTCGCCTGACCATCTAACAGCAGCCGCGAAACGGTCGCATCGTCGAACTGGGTGACGGGCGGGAGTATTTGCTGGGCCGCGGCAGGTACACCCGTTGAGGCGACCAAAGCGACTGGCAGCAAAAGGCGGAAGGAAAGTTTCATCGTCTCAGGCTCATCCAGTTCCGCAACAGCTAACATCGATCTCAATCCGGCTCAGTCCAGCGGGACCGGGATAAGGCCGTTGCGAGCGGCCATTTCAATAAAAAAGCGAGTCACACAATTGCTTTTCTGTCTCGCATTTCTTCGCCATCGCCATTTTCGAGTCGCCACATTGCGCATTCTGAACGATGCGTTTGATAATGCTAGGATGATAGAGGCTACCCTCTGGCGAGAGCCGCTACCGTCAACAACAGCGGCCAAACCATCCCACGCATTACCCCTGCCCTTTGGTCTTGGTCCGGCCCACCTTTGCGTTAGCGGTCATGAAGTCGATGATCATCCCGGCAATATCCTTTTCCGTCGCCGTTTCGATACCTTCGAGGCCGGGGGAGGAATTGACCTCCATGATCACAGGGCCGTGATTGGCGCGCAGTAGATCGACGCCGCAGACATTGAGGCCCATATGCTTTGCCGCGCGCACCGCTGTGGAGCGTTCCTCGGGCGTGATCTTGATCAATTGCGCGCTGCCGCCGCGGTGCAGATTTGAGCGGAATTCGCCCTCTGCGCCCTGACGTTTCATCGCGGCGACAACCTTGCCGCCCACGACCAGACAGCGAATGTCCGAACCGCCCGCTTCCTTGATGAATTCCTGCACCATGATGTTGACGTTGGCCCCGCGAAACGCCTCGATGATCGACGCGCCACCTTTCAGCGTTTCGGCCAGCACCACGCCAATCCCTTGCGTTCCTTCCAGCAGCTTGATCACCACCGGCGGGCCGTTCACCGCCTTGATGATGGCTTCGGCCTGCTTGGGATCGTTGGCATAGGCGGTCAGCGGCAGCCCAAGCCCGTGCTTCGCCATGATCTGGGTCGAGCGCAATTTGTCGCGGCTGCGACCGATCGCCACGCTTTCGTTGAGCGGCCACACGCCGGCCATTTCGAACTGACGCAGCACGGCAAGGCCGTAATTTGTGATCGAGGCCCCGATGCGCGGGATGACCGCATCGTATTTACCCAGAGTCTCACCATTGTACATTACCGTGGGGCGGTGGCTGGCGATGTTCACCGTGCAGCGCGTGGTGTTGAGGATGTCCAGTTCGTGGCCACGTTCCTCCGCCGCTTCTTTCAGGCGTTTGTGGGAATACAGGTTCGCGTTTCGGGCGAGCATGGCGATTTTCATGGGCGTGATGATCCTTTCAGAAATGCTTTGAGACTGTGGTCGGCACTTCGGGCGATTGCAGCCACGAATGCCCGCTATCAACCGCGAACCGGCGTCGAAGCGCGGTGCGGCCGATCAGCATCGGAAATTGCATATCAGTTCGATTAGCAAGGCTTAGCTCCGCCCGGAACGAAACATTGCCAATCACGAGCGGCGTCTTGATGACAAACCGCTTTTGCGTCTCACCATTGGAACTGGTGATGCCGCGCATGTCAACCTGCACCGCTTCGCCTTCATGCGCGATACCATCCCAGTCGACAGCGAAGCGTATGAATGGATTGCCGTCACGCTCAAACTGGTCAAGCACGCGGGCGTGGAGCGAGGATGTGCGCGCTCCGGTATCAATCTTGGCCGGGATGCCGGAGAGGCCGATGCCGGGAAGCGAGACCAGTTCGCGCCAGCCGACGATCGGCAATGGCGCTGGCGAAGGCGTGGAACGCTTGATCACTGATCGCTCCCCGATGGCAGAAACGCAAGACCATCACCGCCATCGCCCACCTTGATATGGCGCAAGACGGTGCCGCTGGCATAGTCAACTTCGGCGATGGTGTTGCTGCCGGTTTGCGCGACATAGATATGGGTTCCGTCCGCCGACCACAAAATCGTGACCTGGAACCGCTCCTGCGCCTCGCTTTGACTGGAAACCCTAATGGTTCGAACCACTCGCGCGCGGCGCAAGTCGATAACGCTCAGCGACCCGTCGGCAAGGTTAGACGTAATCGCAACATCACCCTGCGGTCGAACGGCAATCCGCAGCGGGAAGCGGCCCGTATTGAGCGTTTTGCGCACCTCCATCGTGACAGGGTCGAGTTCGAAAACCTGATTTGAACCACGCGCGGACACCCACAGCGCGGTTCCATCGGCGGACAATTCAATGCCCTCTGGTTCCTCCCCCACGGTGACGGATAGCGGCGGCGTCTCCCCGCCAAGGTCGATGCGCGTTACCGTTTTCGATGAAAGGTCGGTCGTCCACGCCCAGCTGCGGTCCGGGGCGACAGCCAGCATATGACTGCCCTGCTTGCCCGTCGCGCGGCGGATCAATTGCGGATTGCGCGCAAGCGGAGTGGTTACTTCGACCACCTGCTCCAAACCTTCGGCGGTGACGAATATCTGACCGTCCTGATGCCAGATGATCCCATGCGGGCGGGCGTTTTCGCCCAGATCCACGCTTGCGGCCCTTTCGAACGTGGTGGCGGACAAGATATCGACCGTGCGCCCGCCGTAACAGGCGATGGCCAGATGCGCCCCATCAGGCGAGACGGCCAGTTCATGCGGGTTGGTGCAGGTCGGCACGCGGCGAACCTCGCGCCCCAATGCCAGATCGACCACCGACAGATCATTGCCGCGTTTGTTCGTGACCAGCAGTGTTCCGGCCTCGAAATTGCCGCTGTCCCAACTGACCTCGTGCATGCCTAGAAACACTTCCCTGCCGGGTAGCCGAGCGCTTTCATCGAATGGCCCCTGCCCGAATTCGACCGCCCGGCGCGCATACTCGCATGCGCTCAGGCAACACAGCGCAAAGCCCAACACGACAATTCGCGCCAACTTCACGAAGCGGGGCCCGCATCCGTTGCCGGCTCGTCTTCTTGAGTGGGCGCTTCCTCATCACCTTCAAAAGCGACATCCCAAAAATCCTGCGCGACACTGAGGTACCGTTCCAGCCCATCGAGAAAAACCGGCGTGGGAATACCCTCACGCCGGGTCAGGATCGCCCATTGCAGCAGCGGATCGCCATCCTCATCGCGCCAGACAGAGACATATTTGTGCTGCTGGTTCGCCGTTGCGATCGCTGCGTCGGAAATGGGGACGGTGCGATCCCACTTGGTCGAAAGCACTAAAGTCTCGCAAAAATCCGGGATCGCTTCGTCGCAGTCAGCCATGAAAATCAACGAAACAAGTCCATCCACGTCAATCTCGATGTAAGCGCTGTCCTCCCCCTCGCGATCATAGAAGGTTGCCTCGTACCCGGCTGCTTTTACCGCCGCGAGAACATCCTGAGCCTGGGTTGCTGTAATAGTGCTGGGCGCAGCGGCTGGCTCGCCTGGTGCTTCATTCTGCGCCGCCACCGGAGCGCAGGCCAAGGCACTGGCGAGCGCTGCACCAGTCAGCGCCGCGCCCCAACGAACAATGCGTTTCACCATCCCGCCTTCTGCCCCTTGTTCTGTTCTTCCAGCCAATCCATCAGCGGCGCGAAGTATTCAACCATCGCCTTGCCGCTCATCTGGCGCTCACCGGTAAAGGCCTCCAGCGCATCGGGCCACGGTTTTGAAGCGCCCATTTCGAGCATCGCGTTGAGGTTTTTGCCAACCTCCTTGTTGCCATAAAACGAACAGCGGTGCAGCGGCCCTTTCCAGCCAGCCTGATCACATGCGGCCTTGTAGAATTGGAACTGCAGCAACCGCGCCAGGAAATAGCGGGTGTAGCTGACATTGCCGGGCACGTGATATTTCGCCCCCGGATCGAATCCATCTGCGGGTCGCTCGACCGGCGGGACGATGCCCTGATATTCGCGGCGGATATCGGTCCATGCCTTGTTGTAATCCGCAGGCGCAACGCTGCCATCGAACAGGCTCCAGCGGTAACGGTCAATCAGCAGACCGAACGGCAGAAACGCAACCTTGTCCATCGCCTGACGCAGCAGCAGGCCGATGTCCTTGTCAGCGGTCGGCACCTGTTCAGGCTTTAACAGGTCGATCCCGACAAGATAATCGGGCGTGATCGACAGTGCGATCATGTCGCCGATGGCCTCGTGAAAGCCATCATTTGCGCCGTTCAGATGCAGATAGTCCTGCTTGTTATAGGCGCGCTGGTAATAATTGTGGCCCAGTTCGTGGTGGATCGTGGTGAAATCGTCGGCATTGGGCTTGATGCACATCTTGATGCGCAGATCGTCCACATTATCGATGTCCCATGCGCTGGCGTGGCACACCACTTCGCGATCGGCGGGCTTGGTAAACTGCGAGCGTTCGTAGAACGTCTGCGGCAGGGGATCAAAGCCCAGCGAGGAGAAGAACTGTTCGCCCACCTTCACCATGTCCACCGGGCCGAGTTCCTTCTGCTCGATCAGATCGGTCAGGTCATAGCCGATATCGCCCGCGCCTTCGGGGGCGACCAGCGGATAGATATTGCCCCATTCCTGCGCCCACATATTGCCCAGCAGATCGGCGCGGATCGGGCCGGTCGCGGACTGCACTTCGTCGCCGTACTTCTCATTCAGTTTGCGTCGCACATAGGTGTGCAGCGCAACGTAAAGCGGCTTAACCTCTTGCCACATCCGCTCCGTCTCGACGGCGAATTCGTCGGGGCTCATATCGTATCCTGAACGCCACATGGTGCCCAGATCGTCGAAGCCCAGCTCCTGCGCGCCTTCATTGGCGAGCGCGACATACTGGGTGAAATCCTCGCGCATGGGCGCGCCGACATTGTCGTGCCAGCTGGCCCACATTTCGGAAAGCTCGGCAGGCGTGCGTTCGAGGTTGCCCATCTCCGCCTCGATATCAGAGCCGTTGATCGGCTCTCCATTCAGCGTACCCTTGCCCTTGCCGTAATCCGAATTGAGCTTGGTCGCGATGTTGGAGAGTTCCTCCGCCGCGCCGTCGCGCGATGGCGCGGGCAGCGAAATACCGTAGCGCAACATCGTCAGCTTGCGCGCAACTTCGGGATCGATGCCGGGGACTTCGGCATATTTCGCCGCTTCGTTGGCATAAGCAACGCTCTTCAGCGTCAGTTCCGCACCGTACTCTGCAGCGAGCGTATCGGTATCATGATTGATATAGGTCGCGTTGATCCACGAGACCTGCGCGTAAGTGACGGAAAATTTGGCGAGGTCCTGTTCCACCATCGCAACCCAGTCCGCCGCCCCCTGCGGCGTCATCGGAAAGGCAAGCATGGCCTCCTGCGCTGTTTCAGCGTCAGATTGCGCCGGGGCGTGACCATCGGCCAGCGCGGGCACAGCTGGCAGTGCCACCGCGAGCGCGAGCAGCGATGTCTTCAGGGGGAAGTTGAGAGCTTTCATAGGTGCGATCCTGTGGGTTTTAACGTGGTGGGTGATTTAACGGGGACACGCCGATTGGCAAGCGCGCTTTGACGATGTTCTCCGGATACTCAAAGGCACCTTAACAGGCGAGAAACCACACAATCGCCTCGCCCAGATCGGGCTTTGTCACGCTGTTGAGGTGGGTGCCGGGAACCTCCACGTAAATCGCATCTGGCAACTGCGCGGCGAGATTCTGAGCAGAGCCATTATCCGTATCCTCATCGCCGCAGATAACGGCGGTGGGCAATGTGATGTTGGCAAGGGTTGCAAGGTCAAACGGGTTCATCGCATCCAGCAGCAACCGCGCGGCAGTGTGGTCGACCCCTTGCGATTTGAGGAACGTGCGCGCGGTATAGAGCGGGCTGCCCGGTTTGATGGTGTCGAATTCGTCGATCACGCGCTTGAAATGGCCTGCGCGCCGCTCCCAGTCGGCGAGTCCCTCCACTCCCATGCCGCATGCGATCAGGCGGCGCGGGTGCAGCACACCGTTGGCGCAGGCATGCAGCGCCGTACGCGCGCCCAGCGAAAATCCGACCAGATCGTATGCGCCCTCCCCCAGCCCAAGATGTTCGACCAGCGCGGCGACATCGCGCACCAGCACGCCGGGGGGGTATGCCGCCGGGTCTTGCGGTGCCTCGCTGTCGCCATGCACCCGGAAATCGAGCATGATTGCCTCGAACCCGGCAGCGGCGAGCCGTTCGTGATGGCCCCACTTGATCCAGTTCATATGCGCGCTGGAAAACAACCCGTGCAGCAGGATGACAGGGCGGCCCTCGCCGGCGCGATGGACCGCCAGACAGGTGCCGTCGAACGACGCGAAATAGCTGGCATCAGTCATTGCGCCACACCTACGAAAGCCACCCACTCCTCGGCGGTGAGGGGCTGCTCGAACATCACTTTGGCGTTGTCGGGCAAGCCGATCCACTTCTGCTTGCTGGACACCCAGACATGGTGATTGATTTCAAGGTTGGGGCTGTCGTCCAACGTCCCGCAACGCAGGCTGGCCATGCCTTCGCGCCGATCATTGACCGCGTAGATACGCGCCTTGCACTTTGCGCAGCCATAGATGATCGAATGCGCCCCGCTGGGCTGATCATACTCTCCGGTGTCGAGGACACCTGCAATCTCCATATCCGCCAGCGTGAAGAGCATATGTTCACTGCAAGCCGAACCTGTCCGCCTTTGGCAATCGCTGCAATGGCAGGCGTATGGGTTGAGCCTGAAACCCTTCTTCAAAGTGTAGCGCACCGCGCCGCACAGGCATCCACCGGTAAGTTCTTCGTTCACCGCTTCGACAACCCCTTTTGCTCCATCCGCCACTTTGCCACCTCGTTCCGGCCCGACCCGCAAATCGGCGGTCAGTATCATGCGACGAGCCTGACGCGCATTAACGGAAAAAGCACTGCGTTCCGGCATACATCAGCGACACCGCATCATCCTCGACAATTCCGCCGATGCGATCTCCCAACGAAAATTCCTCGCCCAGAGTGCTTTCGGTGAATGGCTTGAAACCCTTTGCTTGCGAAGCATCAGCGCGCGCGGTGCCGACCTGCACATCGCCAACGATTTGAACGCTGTCATCCGCCGCATAGGCCGTCCAGCCGACCAGCGAACCGTCCTGGAAATTGAGCGCAAGATCATCGCCAAACCGGGTGAGCTGGATTGGACCGGCTCCGCATTCCGCATTCGTCGACCGGTCCGGAGCGATGCCCAGCACCTTTTCGACCGCGCTTTCCACTTCTTTCTGCCCCGCGGCGAAGTAAAACGCCTCTGGCCCGGCAACCAGCCCGTCAGCGCGCAATTCAATCTCGTCGGCGGCGACCTGCGGAGTGCTTGGGCGCAGCGGCTCCTGCCCCGGCGCAGGCACCTCACCACTGTCGCACGCAGCGAGGGTCAGAGCAGCAGCGGCGATGATAACGACCCGCATCGCGCTCAACCCTTCTTCAAATGCCGGCGCCCCAGCAATTCCGCGATCTGCACCGCGTTAAGCGCCGCGCCTTTGCGCAGATTGTCGGCGACGCACCACAGCGTGATGCCGTGTTCGACCGTGGGATCATCGCGCACGCGGCTGATATATGTCGCGCTGTCGCCAGCGGCCTCGACCGGCGTGACGTATCCCTCGTCCTCGCGCTTGTCGATCAGCATGATGCCGGGTGCCTCGCGCAGGATATCCTGCGCTTGCTCCGCCGAAAGCTCATTCTCGAACTCGATGTTCACGCTTTCCGAATGGCCAACGAACACTGGCACCCGCACGCAAGTGGCCGTCAGCTTAATCTTGGGGTCGAGGATCTTCTTGGTCTCGACCATCATCTTCCACTCTTCCTTGGTCGATCCATCATCGAGGAACACGTCGATATGCGGGATGACGTTGAAAGCAATCTGCTTGGTAAAGGCGCGCGGTTCCACCGGATCGCCGACGAAGATGGCGCGGCTCTGCTCGAACAGCTCATCCATGCCCGCCTTGCCCGCGCCGGACACCGACTGATAGGTCGACACCACCACACGCTTGATCGTGGCTGCATCATGCAGGGGCTTTAACGCAACCACCAGCTGTGCGGTCGAGCAATTGGGATTGGCGATGATATTGCGCGCCTTGTATCCGTCAATCGCATCTGGGTTCACTTCGGGCACGATCAGCGGCACATCGGGGTCCATGCGGTAAAGCGAGGAATTATCGATCACGATGCAGCCTGCCGCCGCCGCCTTGGGCGCGTATTCCCTGGCCGGGCCGCTGCCGGCCGCAAACAGGGCGATGTCCCAACCGGCCCAGTCGAAATGCTCGATATTCTTGCACTTGAGCATCTTGCCGGTGTCACCGAACTCGACCTCGGAATTGTGCGAGCGGCTGCTGGCGACCGCGGCTATCTCGTCAATCGGAAACTCGCGTTCTGCGAGAACCTGCATCATTTCACGACCGACATTGCCCGTCGCACCGACGATGACCACCCGATAACCCAATTCACGTACTCCTTGTTCGCGTTGGCCCCCGAGATAGCGGCCCGGGCGCTGCACACAAGCGCAGGAATAAGTAATTGGCTGGCAGTGGGTCAGATCACCCCGAAAACATAGAGCACAAGCATCACCGACCCGAGCAGCGATCCGGCAAGACCAAACCCGGCTATCCACCGCTTTTCAATACGCTGATGCCACGCGATCCAGTTCACCAGCGCAAAGATCGAGAGGAAAATGAAGCTCGCAGCCTCGACCAGCACCGCGAGACCGCCGACGATCACCAGCACGATTGCCGAACCCGAAATCAGCAGCGTGCCTGCCCACGGGACTCCGCTCGAATCCCGGCGCGAGAACACTGCGGGCATCTCGCCATCGTCTGCCGCACTTCCAGCCAGACGCGCGGTGGCAAAAACCGTGGCGTTGATCGCCGAACCGGCGGAAAAAGTCGCGGCGAGCGAAACCGCGAAAAATCCGAACACGCCCAGCGCCTCGCGGCCCGCTATGGCGAGTGCAACCTCCTCGCTTCTTACAATGGCAGGCGCTCCGGCCAGCATTGCCGCTCCCAGCGCAACAAGAATGTAGGTCGCCATCGTGACAAGGATTGCGGCAGGCATGGCGATGCCGATGGTGCGTGCCGGGTCGATCATCTCGTCATAGTCGTAGCTGAGCAGCTGAAACCCTTCATAGGCCATGAACACAACGCCCATCCCGATAAGCGCGCCGGTAATGCCAATCGGGTCGGCTGGATCAGAGACCAGTTGTGCCGTGTCCCATTGCGATAGTCCCACGCCCGACAGGCCAAGTAGGATCGCGAGCTTGCCCCACACCGCCACCTTTTCCAGCAGTGTCGCCTCGTCGGCTCCGATCAGATTGATTCCGGCAAGCACAACAATCGCTCCGATCGCGGCCATCGTCTTGACCCAGGCCGGTGCCCCGAAAACGAAGGCGGCATAGGAACCAAACGTGACTGCATAGACCGAGACGGTGAAGATGTAGCCGATAACCAGCGTCCAGACTGTCCAGCGCGCCGCCCGGTTCCACCCCATGTCTCTCAGAAAAGCATAGGAGCCCCCCGATCTTCCGACCCTGCGCGTCAGCACCGAGTAGGAATGTCCCGATGCAAGCGCAATCAGCCCGCCGATAAGGAAGCTTAACCAGGCCCATTGCCCTGCCACCGATATGACCACGCCCAGGGTGGAAAAGATGCCGCCCCCGATCATGCCGCCAACCGCCATCGCCCAGGCTCCACCAAGGCTCATGACCCTATGATCGTCGTCGTGATCGGTCGGATGGTTCATTCAGGCGGCGTTACCCCATGTGCCTCAAGAAAGCGAAATTTGGCGTTCTGGACGTGTGGGCTGATTTTTTCGCCCGCGATCCTGTGCCCGAAACCGGGGTACAGCATCATCTCGAGAGGCACGTTTTCCCGCTGCATTGCAGCCGCCAGCTCGGTCGTGTGGTCGAGCACGACATTGTCGTCGGCCATGCCGTGAATAACCAGCAAGGGATCACTGATCTTGGCGGCATCGGGTATGACTGAAGCGCTGGCATAGCCTACCGCATTGTTCTGCGGCGAGCCCATATATCGCTCAGTCCAGTGGGTGTCATACAGCTCCCAGCGGCTGACCGGTGCACTCGCGATACCGGCAGCATAAAAGCCCGGATCGGCCTGAAGCTGCTTAAGGGTCATGTATCCGCCATAAGAACTGCCATCGATCGCAATCTTGTCGGCATCGACGAAATCAAGCGTCTTGAGCAAGGCACCGCCCGCCTTCTGGTCGCGCACTTCAACTTCGCCCATGCGCCGATAGATCGGTTGTTCGAACACCACGCCGCGATTGGCCGAGCCGCGATTGTCGAGCGCGAACCAGATGTAACCCCTGTCGGCGATGGCCTGACGCAGCCCACCGTTCCAGCCCTTTGTCACCATCTGGGGCCCAGGACCGCTATAATGGAAATAGATCACGGGGTATCGCTTGCCCGGCTCCATTTCTGGCGTAACCATCTCCCAGTAAAGATCGGTCCCGTCCTCGGCTTTGATAGTGCCATATTGCGTCGAACGATGGCTGGCGAGATAGCGCGTGTAAGGGTGATCGGCATCCAGTGCGTTTTCCATCACCCAAGCGAGACGATTTCCCTCCACATCGGCCAGATAGCTTTGCGGCGGCGTGTCATCGCTGGACCGCGTGATGAGCAGCGATTGCCCGTTCTTGTCCATCTGCGCCGCGTTCACATAAGCAGGATCGCTGAGGCGCTTGATCGAGGATGGTTCGCTCAGTTCCAGCGAATATACCTGTGCGGCAAGCACATCGTCCTTCGTTCCGGTGAAGAATACACGGCCAGCCGTTTCGTCGACACCAACAATCCCGGTGACTACCCATTCCCCGCTAGTCAGCTGGGTCCAATCGCCATCGGCAAAGCGGTAGAGATGGCCAAACCCGTCGCGCTCTGACCACCAGATCAGCGATCCATCCTTTAGCCAGCGATGATCGCTACCAAGATTGAGCCAGTAATCATCGATGGCGGCGCTCTCGGTGAACAAAACCTCGCTAGCGCCTGTGGCAGGATCGACCTTGAGCACCTCCAGAACAGTCTGATCGCGGTTCTGCCGGTGGACGTAAAGCGATCCGTCCGGCGCCCAGTCGACCCGCGGAACGTAGATATCGGTGTTTGCGCCCAGATCGATCTTGACCCGCGCACTGCCATCCGGGCTCATCACGTAAAGCTCTACAATCGCATTGGGCGACCCGGCGAAGGGATAGCGTTGTTCGTAGACCCGCGTTCCGTCAGCGCCGATGGCGGCGCGGGTAACTGTATCGACACCAGTCTCGTCAAAGCGTTCGACCACGATGCGCTTGTCTTCCGGCCCCCACCAGAACCCTTCGGTACGGCTCATTTCTTCCTGCGCGATGAACTCCGCCTCACCCCAGCGAATGGCATCATTGTCTTCCAGCGGCGTGATCGCCCTCGCCTCGCCCCCAATCGGAGCGACCCAAAGCTGGCGATCGCGCACAAATGCGACCATTTTGCCACTTTGCGAAAGTGTCGCGTTGAGTTCGGTCGCATCGGTATCGGTCAAACGTACGATCTCGCCATCGAGACCGGCAAGGTAAAGATCGCCGTCGAGCGGCACCAGCACGCTTTGTCCGTCGCTGGCCCATTGATAGGAGACGATGCCTTTGAGATTGGCGATGCGGGCGCGTTCGCGCTGCATCTTTTCTTCCTCGGACAGCTCCGCTCCAGTGCCCAGCTTTTCGCTATCGACCAGCATCCGCCATTCGCCGGTCTGGCGGTCGTATCCCCACAGATCGTAGCGTTCAGTGTCGTCGGAACGATTTCGCAGCAGCGTCAGGTAACGCCCGTCTGGTGACAGCGTGGGCTGACGCGGGCTTTCACCGTTTAAATCGGGGCTGGCAAAAACACGTTCGAAGGTGAGGTCAATTCCAGGCGTCACTGCGCGATTGTCCGCCAGTGCGGGGGTCGCGAAAACAGCAGCCGTGGCGACGAAAAGAAACGGTAGGCGCATCGTTTAATAGACCTCGTCTTTGCGGGCAGAGGAAAGCAATCCATCGCCTGACCTTGGATCGCTTCGCTTGTTCCCGCAACGACGAATATCGCGTTTTCGCACGAAAAAGGGCGGCCCAGCCGGACCGCCCTTTCGATTTCGCTGATGCGAGGTCTGCGCCTTGCGCGGCCTCAGCTCTTGCCAGTCGGATCGCGGCGCTCGGCGATGCGAGCGCGCTTGCCGGTGCGGCCACGCAGATAATACAGTTTTGCACGTCGCACGACACCGCGACGCACCACGGTGATGCTGTCGACGATCGGCGCGTACAGTGGGAACACACGCTCCACACCTTCGCCAAAGCTCATCTTGCGCACGGTGAAGTTGCTGTTGATGCTGCGGTTCGAACGGGCGATCACGACGCCTTCGAACATCTGGATACGCTCGCGCTGGCCTTCGACGACCTTCACGCCGACGCGCACGGTGTCGCCTGCGCGAAATTCGGGAATCTCTTTGGAAACCTTGGCGATTTCTTCGGCTTCGATCTGCTGGATCAGGTTCACTGGTCCGGTTCCTTGTCTTTTCGCCGCGCGCCAGAGGCAGACTGGACCCGAACGCCATCGTAGCGTTCCCAAAGGTCCGGCCTGCGTAACCGTGTGTCGGTTTCCGCCTGAGCCTTACGCCAAGCGGCGACCTTCGCATGATCCCCCGATCGCAGCACTTGCGGGATCGTGCGCCCTTCCCATTCCTGAGGTCGGGTATATTGCGGGTATTCCAGAAGGCCGTCCTCGAACGACTCTTCGGTCCCGCTATAGGCCGCGCCCATTACGCCGGGAAGCAGCCGAATGCAAGCATCGAGTATGGCAATCGCCGCCGTTTCGCCGCCAGAAAGCACAATGTCGGCAAGGGAGACCTGCTCGATTTCGGGCCGGGCTTCGAACAGGCGCTCGTCGAAGCCTTCGAACCGGCCGCAGATTATGGTGACGCCGGGGCCGCTGGCGATTGCGCGGATGCGTTCCTGCGTGATGGGCTTTCCGCGCGGGGTCATGGCGAGGACGGGGCGTCCAGCGGGCACGCTGTCGAGCGCCGCCGCCATCACATCGCATTTAAGCACCATCCCCGCCCCGCCGCCTGCGGGCGTGTCATCGACGGTGCGGTGCTTGTCAGTAGCAAAGTCTCGGATTTGGACTGGCTCGCAGGACCAGTCGCTGCGCTCTAGCGCCTTTCCCGCCAGAGAAGTGCCCAGTGGACCGGGGAACATCTCGGGGTAGAGCGTGAGGATTGTGGCGGCGAAGGTCATTCAAAGTTCTCCGTAGAAGAACTAGATCCTCGAGCGTCAAAAAGTTTGACGACCACTTTCGCTGTCACGAACCCGAAAACCAAGCAAATACTTACTTCGAGTGCGAGCCACACCTCCGACAATGCCAAAGCAAAAATGTTTTCCGGGACCTCACCTGCCCCGAAAATCAGCATTGCTAATTGCAGGAATAGAAGTGGGGCGACCGTTGCAAGAGCGACAACAAGCGCCCGGTTCTGTAGCGGGCAAAATCGGGAAAGCCCTTCTGCAATCGCAAAAGAAACGACCGAAAATCCGAGGGCGAGAACCCACGTTTCAGGGTTTAACAGCACATAAAGAACGGTTTCCATGAGCGTCGGCTCTGCGAACCCTTCGGGTGGTATTGTTATTTCCAATTCACCCCATCCTTCGCCCGCGTATCGACACTGAGCTCAAACACATCAGGCCGTGAATAATGCCCGTCGGTGTCGAGGCTTGCCAGCCCCTGCCCGATCTCGCTTAGGTCCAGTTCGGCGTGGAGCACTTCCTCACCCTCGCCCGCTTGCGCGACCAAGCGCGCATCGGGCGCGGCGATCATCGAGCCGCCTTTGTTGAGGGCATCGCCCTCAATGGCGTTGAACAAGGCTTCGGCCTCCGCATTTCCACCAACCCGCTCTAGCCCATCAAGCAAGTCATCGCGGTGCTGCGCCAGCCCCGCTGCCAGCACAAAGCACCGCCCCTCCATCGCATAATGCCGTGACGCCAACGCATACTCCTCGCGCACAGTCGGCCATGCGGCGACGTGGACGCTCTCACCCAGATTGTGCATAGCGGCGCGCGCGAGCGGCATCCAATGCTCCCAGCAGATCAGGTTACCTGCCCGGCCCCATTCCGCCTGATGCACCCCCAACGTCGAGCCATCGCCGCGCATCCAGATCAGCCGCTCGCCGTGGGTGGGCACCAGTTTACGGTGGTCGAGCGGGGTTTCGCCGGGGCGGAACAGCAATTGGTTGTTGTAGAGGCTCTGGCGCACCCGTTCATGCGCGCCGATGGAGATGCACGCTCCGGTCGCATCGCACAATTCCTGCAGGGGCAGCAGCCGTTCGTCACCCGCTACAATCGCTTGTTCCAGCATGATC